>JAKPTH010000068.1 GCA_029571125.1 bacterium | reverse complement strand
TCGGTCGTGCTCGCTTATTCAAAAAGCGATCCGCTGATGCCGATGCTGGCAGAAAGCCGCGCCAAAAAGGGATTCATTGAAAACGTTTTCGACGCTGACTCCATAGTGAGGCGTTCGAGGCTTTTATATTCAAAAGGGCATTTTGCCGGTTCCGGCGAAGTGAATTTCGAGCCGTCGTGGAATCTGGTGGCGCTGCAGAACTTTCTGGGGTTTTCGTTCGACGAGGTCAAACACTATGGAAATGATTTCGCGGTCAATTTTACGGCGGTGAATAAAGACGGCAAAGTGACCACCATGGAGGAACGCGGCGTAAAAATAAAGCTGTCCGATACGGGGGATTATTTAATAAATTACGGCATCAGTCCTAATTACATCAAGCATCTTTCTTTTTATAAGCTTATAAACGGCGAGTACGATCCCAGATGGTTCGAGGGGAAGATCGTTTTGATAGGCGCGACCGTGCGTTCGCTTCATGACGATTTTCCTACTCCGCTCATGCTCAGGGACAAAACGACCACGCCGGGGGTTTTCATACATGCTTACGCGCAGGCGACTTTTATTGAAAACGCTTTCGTCAGGGAAATAAGTCCTTACATTAATTTTATAATCACTCTGATTTTATGTCTTGCTCTCGCGGTGATTATTTTCGAGCGCACTCCGCTCAACGCGTTCATGATTTCGTTCGCGCTTGCTTGCGCGCATCTTGTATTGACTACGGCCATGTTTTACGCGCGCTATAATATGCACAGCGTTACCCCGCAAATAGCGTTTTTTCTCACTTACGTATTGATGAGTTCCTACAAGTACCTTAAAGAGGAGCACGAAAAGCAGCTTATAAAAGGTATTTTTAAGCAGTACGTAACTCCCGAGGTCGTAGACGAGCTTTTGCGCGATCCGGATAAATTGACGCTAGGCGGCGAAAAGCGTGCGGTAACGATACTGTTTACGGATATAAGAAAT
This sequence comes from bacterium, assembly GCA_029571125.1. Taxonomy (GTDB): domain Bacteria; phylum Muiribacteriota; class UBA9980; order UBA9980; family UBA9980; genus UBA9980. The sequence goes on along the minus strand of JAKPTH010000068.1, from coordinate 10,406 downwards.
TTCACCAGGCTTTCCGAGCAGATAGAACCGGAAGCGGTGGTGGAGCTTTTGAATTCGTATTTCGATATAATGCTGGAAATAGTTTACAGGCATGGAGGCATACTCGACAAGTATCTTGGCGACGGGATGATGGTGATATTCGGGGCCCCGGTGGAAGATCCGAACAGCACATTAAACGCCTTGAAATGCGCGCTTGAAATGCAGAAAGCCTCTATCGAATTTTCGCGTTCGCGCAGGAAAAACGATCAGGTGTCCATAGACGGCATAGGGATAGGTTTAAATACGGGTGAAGTGGTAGTTGGCAATATCGGCTCTCAAAAGCATAAAGAATACACTATAATCGGCGACAACGTAAATTTGACCGCGCGAATCGTAGCCATCGCGCTGGTAAATCAGGTGCTTATATCGGAAAACACGTATAAGCTGCTGGCGCCGCTGGTCGAAGTTAAAAAGCAGGAAACTGTCAAATTAAAAGGCAAATCCAATCCGGTCAATATATATGAGATCGTCCGGCTCAAAGACGAAGTTTAATTATTGTCGACGCACTCGGCCCCGTCTTTAAGCAGTTTGAATATGGAGTCCAGGCGCGTGATTGTAAACACTTTCATCACATAGCTTCCGGTGTTGGAAATAAAGAACTTAATATTTTTTTTCTGGCATTTTTCATATTCGTTCAATAAAAAGTTAAGGCCCAGGCTGTTGATAAAACTAACGTCTTTAAGATTTACGACGAGCCTGTCCGACTTCATTTCGATTATATCGCAAAAATTTTTTTCGAGCTCAGAGCCCGATAAAAATTCAAGTTTTCCGGCGACGGCGACTTCTGAATAGTTAACGTCTTTTCCGGACGCGTCTTTCGCGCTTTTATCCAGCACTTTATATGAAAAGGGGCCGTGTTCGGTATGCTGAACGTTATCTTTCGTCTGCATTTTCCACTCCTTAATTTAAAACTTTCCGCTTTTTTTTATGTATTCGATTACGAGGTCGCGTATCAGTTTATCTGAATATTCTTTTCTTTCGGCGGGGATATTTTTAATAATGCCGTCTTCGGCTCCGCCGGCCGTCATATAATTATCGGTGGCCACTGAATAAATTTTATTTTCGTCCAGCGCTTCGCCTTTTATTTTGATATTAGCGGCCGCGCCGTTTACTTCGTCGAAGCTCAGAGCGTAAGTCTGTATGAAAAACGGCGTTTTTTTCTTTGAAACGCTGTAGTCCATAAGCTTTTTAATTTCGCTTCCGTTCATTTTTACTATTACCGCGAAATTATTGTAAGGCATTATCCTGAATATATTTTTAAGCTGCACTGGGCCCGCTTCGAGGCGGCCGGATATGGATGCCGCTGTTTCCATAGAAAAATCAGTTTTCATGGCGTCGTGCAATATTTTAAGGACGAATTCGAAGAGCGGCGTTTTTTGTTCGTATTTGCTCATATTTTCAAGAGTCGCGCCCAGTTCGCCTATTTTAACGTTAATTTGCGGGTCGAGGAGGTCTTTGTATTTTTTGACCAGTTCGCCGGAAGTTCTTTCGGAAATATTGATCAGTCTGGAATTCATTGAAACCGTTTTTTTGCCTTTGAATGTGAGGTTGATTCTTCCGAGGCATTCGCCGTACTTGCCGGCCTGAAATATGTGGATATCTCCGATTTTTTCGGGTTTTTCGAGGAAAGTGTGCGAATGGCTTCCGATTATTATATTTATTTCGGGATGTTTTTTGGCGAATTCGCGGTCTTCTTCGATGCCGAGGTGCGAGAGAAAAATTATATAATCGGCTTTTTCTTTCATTTCAGGAAGTATTCTGGCGTATGCGGCGTCTTTATCGACGAATTCGATCCTGGCGAGATCCGAGGCGCTGGAATTGTAGAATAGCGTGTGGCTGGTAAGGCCGAATATGGCGATTTTAATTCCGCCGATTTCTTTTACGATATACGGCTTGAAGAGATATTCTTTGGTTTTAGCGTCGAGTACGTTGGCGCACAGGACTGGAAAAGCGGCTTTTTTCGACAGCGCCATGAAATTATCCATGCCGAAGCCGAATTCGTGGTTACCGAAGGACATGGCGTCGTATTTAACCAGGTTCATGAATTCGATGTCGGCTTCGCCTTTGAAAAAATTAGACATGGCGTTATTTTCGAGTATGTCTCCGCCGTCGAGAAGCATCGTGAAGCGGTTTTCTCCGGCTTCCGCGTTCGACTGCCTGATTTCGTTTATCAAAGCGGCGCGGCCCGGGGCGCCTCCGGCGTTGTAGGCTTTTTCGGTATCGAAGGCCGTCAGAAAGCCGTGAGTGTCGTTGGTGTGTAAAATAGTAAGGTGGACGGTTTCTTCGCCCGCGAAGCATGCGGAAGCGAAGGTAAGCGCGATCAGAAGCGCGATCGGCGCTGCGATGACGGAAGTGATTAAAAGTTTAGAAGTCAAGGTGCCGGTAAAAACCATTATTTTATCCTCCAGATTAATACGTTTAATTTTGCTTTTCCAATATGGCCGATAATTTTTTTATGCGATTATCGCAGCGGCAGCGGCCTAAAATAGTCATGACCTCGAATATGCCGGGGCTTACGGTCTGGGCGGCGAGCGAGCTTCTAAGCAGAAAAGCTATTTTTGAAAAATTAAGATTTTCTATTGCGGAATTTCTCAAAAGGCTTTCCAGGCCTGCCGGCGTATAATCCGGAGCCGCCGCGATAATATCGGCGATAATTCTGAGCGCGCGTGCGGCGGAGTTAGCGCCGTAGTCTTTTATTATTTTATCGATAAGGTCCTTCGGATATTCGATATCGTCGATAAACATGAACTGCGAATAATTTTTAACGTCGCCGGCCAGTTTAAGTCTGTCGCCGAGAATATCCGTTACGCTTCTGAAGTAATCAATGTTATCGTATTTTTCGTCGAAACGGAAATCCGGCATATATTTTTTGACGTAATCGTATAGAAGTTCGGCCTTGGCTTGGGCAGGCATTGCTTTAAGATGCGACTGATTGAAAAATTCGAGTTTTTTAATATCGAAAACCGCGGGCGTTTTGCCGAACTTTTTTTCGCTGAACTTTTCGATGAGCTCGTCCATGGTAAAGAATTCCGTTCTGTCGTCGAACGCCCATCCGAGAAGCGCAAGATAATTCACGAGCGCCTCTTTGACGTAGCCGGCTTCTTCGTAATAGGTCAGCGAAGTGGCGCCGTGGCGTTTGCTGAGTTTGGTTTTATCGCCGCCGAGTATCATCGGCACATGCGCGTAGACTGGCGCTTCGACGCCGAGGGCGTTGAAAATCGCCAGTTGTTTTGGCGTGTTGGAAATGTGATCGTCGCCGCGTATTACGTGAGTAACGTTCATTTCGTAATCGTCTATTGCGACGGCGAAATTATAAGTGGGCATTCCGTCGGATTTTATAATTATGAAATCGTCCAGGACGTCGTTTTGGAAATTCAGCGTGCCGTGGACCATATCGTTAAACGAAAGAGTGCCGCCGTCGGGCATTTTAAATCGGACGACATGTTTTTCTCCCGATTCCGATCGTTTCAGGGATTCCGCTGCCGGCAAGTTCATGCAGGCGCGGTCGTAAGCGATATGGCTTTCTCCGTCGGCGCGTTTTTCCGCGCGCAGCGCTTCGAGTCTTTCGCCGGTGCAGAAGCAGCGGTAGGCTTTGCCTTCGTTGAAGAGCTTTTGCGCATAGCGGTTATATAGGGCGGTCCTTTGTGACTGATAAAGCGGGCCTTCGTCCCAGTTAAGCCCGAGCCAGCGCAGCGAAGTCAATATGGCTTCGGACGCTTCGCTTGAATTTCTCGCGGTATCGGTGTCTTCGATGCGGAGTATGAACTTTCCGCCGTATTTTTTAGCGAAAAGATAGTTAAAAAGCGCGGTGCGCGCTCCGCCTATGTGCAAAAATCCCGTCGGCGATGGGGCGAATCTGGTCGCTATCTGTTTTTTATCACTCATAATGCGCGTGGCCGCCTTTCCGTCATTAAAAAAACCATTATAACAAAATCGAGGTGAAGAGTCAATATTAAAGATTATTCGTATTGACACTTTCCGCCGTTTCTGTTATAATTCAAGTATAAAGCTTAAAATCAGCGTTATTTAAAGGATGTTTTTATGTCAGTTTCAAGCGGCGTTTACGCTAAAAAATCCGAAAACCGGGGCGTCACGATTCCGGAGCTTATCATAGGCATCGTAATTCTCGGGTTTATGCTTATTTATACATTTTCTATGTTTTCCGCCGAAATGAGCACGATCGGGCGCACGCGCGACTATTCAGCCGCGGTACTGGTGGCGCAGGAAACTATCGAATCCATCAAAAACTTTCCATTCGATAAAATCGACGATGCCGACGCCGCTAACGAATCGATAGAGTCTTATATAAACGGCGCCGCCAATTCGCCGCAATACCAGCATATCGTTACCGTCGGCAAAATGGCTTTTGAGCGCAATGTCACCATCACAGACGTAACGGGCGCTTCCGGCCTGCCGTTGAGTCTTAAAGCGGTCGAGCTCGAAGTAAAGTGGAAAGCCGAGGACAACAGGAGTCTTTCCTACCGCATAGCCACGTGCGTTACGAAGACTAATTAAAAAACAAGAGGGCCGTGAATTATGAACGAAGTAAAAAATAAATTATTCAGACCGTATGAAAAAGCTTTTTCCGTTATAGAAATCCTTATCGCGGTCACCGTTATGGCGGTTTTAGCAAGCGGCGCTTTTTACCTTTTCCGCGGCACGGTTAAAATGTCCGAGAAAGGCACTCAAATGATGGATTACCATCAGCGCGCCCAGAAGATAATTATGCGTCTCACTCGCGATATAAAGGAAGCCAGCTATATCAAGCCCGATTCGCCGGCGCTTGTAACGCAGGACAAGATAGCCGCGCTAACGGTCAGTCCTGAAACCCAGAAAATAGAAATCGTTAAGCAAAAGCCCGATTTCACCAAGACGCCTTCCGGCCCATCAAAGCACGTAGAGTATACTGAAGACACGGTTGTTTATAAAGTCGAACCGATGGCCGGTTCGAGCGATTACAAGCTTACCCGCAAAGAGGGCGCCAATCCAGAAGAAACCATTGCGTCCAACATAGGCGAGCTTTTATTTTACCGTATAGAGGGTGAAACGCAGGCTGCCGCGGGAGGGCCTAAAATTTACGGCGCCGGTCCGAAAACCGTTTATATAAATCTTAAAATGATAGTGCCTACGGCTTCGACCAATCAGGCCGTGAAAGGCTATCCTATAGAGTTTAAAACGGCTGTCGCCGTAAGGGGATGCCAGCTATGACGCTGCAGATGAAAAAGGCCGGTGATATTCGATGATTAATAAATTTTTGCGTGAAAAAATAAAATCTATAGTTATTCGGCGGCGCGGTATGTTTTACCCCATCGTCATATTTGCGGGCATCATAATAGTCGGCCTGGCTTATGCGTTTCATCAGTACCGCGTTTCCCAGATAGCCATGACTGACGAAATCGCGCGATTCTATGCAGCGAGCTGCGTGGCCGAAGCCGGCGTTTCGTGCGCCATAGCGGAACTGCGCGGTAACGCCGTCAGCTGGAAAACTCACAATATAGACGCGGCCAATTTCGCCTGGGGCGGGGCTATCGCGCACAACAACGTGATCCAGCCCGCCGGAGCGCTTACCGCTTTCGACGGGGCTAACGGCACGGCGACCGGAAAATTCGGTCAGCTGGGCGAATTCAAGGTCCGCTGCGGAATGCTTCCTGCAAAAGACAATCCGGATACAAAAGCGGTCAACGAAAGCAATATGTTCTATAAAATAGAATCCATAGGCCGTTATGTAAATACTTACGTAAAGGTTTCGACCATAGTAGAAGCGCGTAATCTTTCGGAATTCCTGGTTTACGACGGCGATTTTTTAGATATGGTGCTCGGCGTTTCAAACAGCATCCTGCCGGACGCGGCCAACCACTACCGCATCGGAACTCTTTACGGAAAGCAGTTCGTTTTTTTAGGCACCGTCAACGGCGGTCCGCAGCTTGAATTCAAGGACATGACCGATATCATGACGGGCTCGACCGGCGAAATTTACACTCTGGACAATCGTGTCGTCCTTAACACGGCGCAGCTCGACAGGGCGGCGAATTCGTCAAAGAACCTTATAGCTCCGGCGCAGGGCGGAGAAATAAACGACATAAGCAAAATCAGCCGTTCGCCTGGCTGGAACGCTAATTTTAACACCGTCAACGGCGTGCTCAAGGACTCGCAGCACGGCGGCCGCGATCTGCCGATAATAAGCGCCAAAAACTTTTTGAATAAGTATAAAACACTTGCCCAGAAAGGCGGCATTTATATTACGGCTCCCGGAAACGATCTAGGCGTGGCCAATGCCGATGCGGCCAATTTTTATAAATTCGATAATCCTTATAAAATAAGGGATGGTCAGGCCGTCGATGTGGCCGACATGCGCTATGTAGATTTTGGCGCTGACGTTTCTTCGCGCGCAAAAACAGCTGGCGATCCCGGGTTTAACCTTCAATTTTTCGCCGGGCAGTATCGCGCGCCCAATCTGGACGCCAATATGCTGGCAAAAATAAACGCCCCGACTTTCAACGGCGTCATTTTTTCAGAAGTTCCGCTGCGCGTGAGGGGCAATCCGCCGCGCGATATCGTAATCGCTTCAAATAAAGACATTTACATATGCGGCGATCTCAACCAGGCCACCGATGTGTTTCAAAATTATGTCGACGACACATTTTTCGAGTATCAGCCCAATCCGGTCAACGGCCAGAAATATCTCGAAGAAGACACCGCGTACCGTACGGCCAACCCTAACGCTTCGAAAGGCTTATACCGGCATCGTGTAACGGTGTTTTCGAACGCCAAGGTCTGGTACGATTACACCAGGCCCGACATGGTATTTGAAAACGAGCTCAAGCCGTTTATAGAATGGCAGTTGTGCGTGAAGCTGGCGGGCGACGGCGGCGTTAACGATAAAAAAGACGTGTACGATAAAATAATCAAGTTTAAAACAAACGGCAATAAAATCGACGTTTCGAATATAACAACCGATTATATACTTGACGGCAAGCCGGGTTCTATTTTAAAACTGGCATCCACCGCGGATAAATGGGGGAGCGTATCTTCGGCGTCTTCTCTTACCGCTTTTTGCAACGATACCGCCAGTGCGGCGCTGCTTTCTTATCTTGATTCTCTTTTTGCGGGCGGCACTCCGGCCACTACAGGAAAGGATTTCATCGAAAAAACGCAGTTCAAGGTCCGCGATACCGCTAATCCGGCTAACTTTCAGACTAAAAACTTTCTTGAAGTCATAAACAATCCTAATTCGTTGGGCAAGCTCGACGTCACTGCCCGCACCGCGCTTGCCGACGCGCTGTTTGACAAGATAAGCGAATTAAAGCCTGACTGTTTGTGGGCCGACCATAAAACAGTGGGCATGGCGGGTCCGGAAATTATATCCGATCCTGCCGACGCGTCAAAACCTTCGTCAAAGGCATCTTTGATAGGGCGGCTGTATCATGAAACCGGAATAATTTTCGCCGCCAAGAAAGAATACTGCCAGTTCAAAAAACCGTCGCCGAACGAATTCGAGTTCGACAGGCTTTACATGCCCGAAATAACTTTGAATACACGTGTTATAACCTCCGACCTGCGCCGTCCCGATTCGATGTGGCATGTCGGAAATACCCCGCAGGCAATTTATAACGAGCTGGGCAACCGTTATCTTCCAAATTGCGGCTACCAGCAGTATCTGCCTCAGGTTACAGGCGTATTCAGGCTTCTGGGCTCGGAAATATTCCTTCGTGAAAATAATGTTCTGCCGCCGATGACCGGTCAGGTTTACTGGCCGAACCTGCGCCGTAAGATGTACGATTCCGCGCTCACCAATTTTGAAGATCCGCAGGGGCTAACAAATTACGGCCTCGCTTCGTGGTATCTTAACAAAGCTCAGAAGACCGAATATGAAGCTTATTAGCGTTCGGCATTACCAAAAGGCCGTTGAGGGATTCAAATGAAACCGGCTATTTCTACTTCACTTTTCTGGAAAGGCGCTTTTGCCATCGACGGATGTTTTAACGATATCGCCGGCGCCGGTTTTAAGTTTATAGAGCTGGACGCGCATAATATTTTCGGCCATTTAAGTCCCGGCTTTATAGAAAAGACTGTGGCTGCTCTGCAAGATTCGGGCTTACTTATCGCCAGCGTTCACATGCCTTATTTATATCCGATTTCGAGTCCATCTAAAAGCGCGCGCGCGAGCGCCGTAAAAAGTTTCGCCAGAACGCTCGATTCTGTTATCGTCAAAGCCGAGCGTCTTTGTTTAAGGCCGCTGAAGCTTATTTTTCATCCGGGCGTCAGCGTAGAAAAGATATCTTATGCCGAGCAGAAAAATTCGCTGCGTTATGGCGTGAAGGAAATTGGAAATTTATTTGCAAACGACGGGCGGTTTGAAATCGCTTTTGAAAATATGCTCAGTTCTCATTTTGCCTCTACGGCAGACGATTTAAAGTATATAGCCGAACTGGCTAAAGCTGATATAAATATAAAAACCGGCATTTGTTTCGATTCGTGTCATGCCGCATACGACAATCTGCCGCATGAGTTTTTAAGTTCTATTTATACGCAGGTTATCTGTTCGCATCTTTCCGATAATTATAATCAGCCGGACGGCGAATTTCATGCCATACCGATGAGCGTTATACATTCTAAAATCGACTGGAAAACAATAATGGGGCTTTTGAGTGAGAGCGCGGAAATCTTCACACTTGAATTAAGCAAGCCGCATGCTATTTCGCATGCGGCTTATCTAAAAATGGCTAAAATTTCAGCGGACGAGCTGACCGGGTTTGTTTCCGGCCGCGCCGGTCTAAAATTTACCGCCTTTTAAAAAGTCTATAACGAAATAGAAGTTACTTCCCTGTGCCGGCTTGCTTTCACAGAAAATTCTGCTGCTGCCAAGGAGCCTTACAAGATGGTTTGAAATTGTAAGGCCCAGGCCGGTTCCGCCGAAGCGGCGGGTCAGCGAGGCATCCGCCTGCATGAACGGCGAGAAAAGCTCTTTTTGTTTTTCTTCATCGATGCCGATGCCTTCGTCGATGATTTCGAATTTGATCACGGCCCTGTTTTCGGTTGTTTCGACAGGCTCCATGGTTATATTGACGCATACCTTGCCGTGTTCGGTAAATTTTACCGCGTTATTGATAAGGTTTAGAAGCACCTGTTTGAGGCGTTCCTGATCGCTGAAAACCTTGAAATTGATTTTCGGGTCGAAATTAAGCAATAACTTGAGTTTTTTAGATTCGCACAATTCGAGATTTTTAGATATGGCTTCTTCGACAGTGTCTAAGAGGTTGAATTCTTCGTTTTTGATTTCAAGTCTTTCGGCTTCGATATTTGAAAAGTCTATTATGTCGTTGATTATGCTCAACAGGTTGAGGCTGCTGGTTTTAATCTGCTTTAGATATTCTTTTTGTTCGCCTTCTAGAGTCGTTTCGCTAAGCAGTTCGGCGAAACCTATTATTATATTCATCGGAGTGCGCAGCTCGTGGCTCATATTGCATAAAAACTGCCTTTTAAGGTTATCGCTTTTCTGCACTTTGGCGTTTGCGTATTCGATCTGCGTAAGCATTTTTTTGCTTTCGGTGACATCGATGGCGAAGTAAAGAAAGATGTCGTCGTAGACGTGCAAAAGGTTCATCAGCAGGTTTTTATTTCCGATAGTCTGTTCGAAGCACTTGACCGAGCTTCTATTTTCGAGGCAATTGTCGGCGTAGCAGAAAAAGCAGGTGTTTAATTCATGAAACAGCTTATTGCGGCAGCCTTCATCGTGATTGAAAAGCCCCCAGCAATCGATTTCATAGTTGGCGCCCAGATCGCGGGCTATCTGGTTGAACGCCAGTATGCGGCGTTCTTTATTTACCAGCATGGCGGGATAGGGAAGGCTGTCGAGCAGTATTTCGTTGAAGTTAAGCTGTTCCTGAAGTTCTTTTTCGGACTGTTTCTGGTAGGTGACGTCGCTTAGGCTCATTATAAGGCTGTCGTTATGGCGTATGGCCGAAACCCTAAGCCACAGGTTCATATCTTTGTATTTATAGTTATGCTCGTAATAAAGCGGTATACGGCTTTCGTAAGCCTGCGCGAACCTGTCGAAGAGGCTTTCTATGCTGTTGTTGTCGAGGTTTTCAAGCATGCTGCGTCCGATAAGTTCGGCGGCTTTTTTATCGAGAAGCTTTTCAGCGGCGTTATTGAGGATTGTCCATTCGAAGTCAATAATCTTATTATTTTGGTCGTATTTGGGTTTAAACGACATAATCGCATCGGTGGAGCTGTTAATTACGCCGTAAAAATCGTTTTTAAGATTGTTGATTTTATTTTCGCTGTTTTTAAGTTCGGAAATGTTGCGTGCGATACCGAGAATTTCCGATGGTTTTTCGCCGGCGGGCGCTATTACGTAGTTGTTG
>JAKPTH010000064.1 GCA_029571125.1 bacterium | reverse complement strand
CACTTTTATTCAAGTATTAAGTATAACATATTTACTCATAAAAAATCTATTAAATTTTAGACACTTTTTCACATTGAAGTTTATGTAAAAATTCCGGCAAAAATGTTTGACTTAAAGTTCGATAAGTAGTAAAATTTTGCGAAATAAAAATAAATTTCGGATGGTGCTTATGAGAGCTTTAATTTATGACGGCGGCCTGAAAATTTCGGAAATAGAAAAACCCGTGCCGGAAAAAGGCTCGGCTCTGGTAAAGGTTTTATATTCTTCGATATGCAATACCGATATCGAAATCATCAAGGGCTATATGGGATTTAAAGGCGTGCTCGGCCACGAATTCGCCGGCGAAGTGGTGAGCGAAAACAGCCGTTTTTACGGCAAGAAAGTCGTGGGCGAAATAAACTGTGCCTGCGGAAAATGCCTGATGTGCTTGAATAATGTTCCAAAGCATTGCTTCGAAAGGGGCGTCGTCGGTATTTATAATTATCAGGGCGTTTTTGCGGATTATATATCGCTTCCGGAAGAGAACCTTCATGAAATTCCGGAAGGCCTCGATCTTTTAAACGCTGTTTTTACGGAGCCGCTGGCGGCCGCGTGTGAAATTTTTGAAAGCGCTTCCGTCAGGCCCGACGATAAAGCCTTTATTTTCGGGGCAGGAAAGCTCGGCCTCCTTATAGCGCAGGTATTTAAACTCAGCGGCTGCGACTATACGCTTTTTGCAAGAAGCTCTGCCAGAGTAGATTTTGCTCGCGGCCTGGGCTTGAATTCGAAAAAGCTCTCCGATCTCGGCCCGATGGAAAAAGCCGGAATATGCGTCGATTGCACGGGCAATCCCGAGGGCATAAAAACAGCCATGGACCGCCTTCTTCCGCGCGGAACGCTTGTGCTGAAAACGACCGTCGCGCAGCCCGAAAAAATTGACCTTAACCAGATCGTAATCAATGAATACAGGATTATCGGCTCCAGATGCGGCCCGTTCGCTCCGGCGCTCCGGCTGCTCGCCGAAGGCCTCGTTTCGGTGAAGCCGCTTATCGCCAGAACATTTGATTTTAAAGACATAATAAACGCTTTTGAATATGCCGGAAAACCGGGCGCTTTAAAGGTAATGCTAAAGCATTTTTAGTGGCGTTCAAAAATAATAATTATTTTTTGTTTATATCTTTACAATACTCACTTTTTATGATATAATAAGGTTGAATTTGTCGGAGTGGCGGAATTGGCAGACGCGCTAGATTCAGGTTCTAGTGGCCTTAGTGCTCGTGCGAGTTCAAGTCTCGCCTTCGACATCATAAAAACGGTCCGGTTTATAGCCGGGCCGTTTTTAATTTTTTTATCAGGAGCCTTGACAGATACTTTAATAGAATGTAAAATTGATGTATATCGAAAATCCGGTTAATGCAAATCAAAAATTTTTAATATAAAGAAAGCGAGAGTGGAGTATTTGGTATTTTTCAATAAGCGTTTTTCTTTAAAGCTCTTTTTGGCGTCGCTGTTCCTGGCGTTTTTATTGGTATCGATTTTTCAGCCGTTTCACGCGTTCGCGCAGCAGGGACCTTCACAGGTCAAAAAAACCGCAAAGTGGACGTTTATGATTTTTTTAAACGGCGTCAACGATCTTTACCCTTACGGCCCTCGCACAATAAATCAGCTTAAAAAAATAGGCTCGACTGAAGATTTTAATATAGTTATCCTGCGCGGATACCTTTCGAAGCCGGGCGAAAAAGTCGTCGTTAAAAAAGGCGGCGTGGAAGTTATAGAGCGCGGACTTAAGCTGGATATGGGCGATTATAAAGAACTCGTAAAATTCGCAAAATGGACCCACGAAAATTATCCCGCCGAACATTATTTGATCGATATCTGGAACCACGGCATGGGCTGGAAAAAAAGAGGGCGCGTATCCACTAAAGGCATTTCCTACGACGACGTTACCGGTAATCATATAAGCACTCTGCAGCTCGGCGAATCCATGAAAATGATAAAAAGCATATTCGGCCATAATGTAGATATTCTCGGAATGGATGCATGCCTTATGCAGATGGCCGAAGTGGCTTACGAACTTAAAGATTGCGTCGATTACATAGTCGCGGCCGAAGAAATAGAGCCGGGCACCGGCTGGCCTTACGATAAATTCGCAGAAATACCCGCGAAAAATCCGAACGTGACTTCAAAACAATACGCCACGGCTATGGTAGAAGCTCACAGGCTCAGCTACGCCGGCATAAAGAGCGAGGCTACTACATGTTCAGCTATAGAATGCTCGAGGCTCGGGGCGTTTTACGCCAAGCTCGAAGAATTGGCAGTGATTCTAAAATTAAAAGTCGCCGGCAACGATGTTCTTGAAGCTTTAAAACGCGTTTCGGACGAAGTGCAGAAATTCGACGAAGGAGATCATTCAGACCTTGTTCATTTGTGCCAGCTTCTTGTCCAGTACTGCGCTGACGAAGAAATAAAAACAAAAGCGGAGCAGCTGATAAGCCTTATGGTAGCTTCATCTTCAAAGCTTATCGCGGCTAACGGCACCACCGGCGAATCCATGAGAAACGCATTCGGGCTGGCCATATATTTTCCGCGTGAAACGTTCGACCCCGAATACCGTTCTTTAATAAACTTCGGAAAAACTTCCTGGGCTGATTTCGTTGAAATCTACGTAACCCGCAAAAACTAGCCGGCCGCTTCTACGCAGAACTAAAACAGCCGTTCAGAAAGCTTTTTTGATATCTGATAAAATCATAAAAAAATAAAGAAATATTGTTGACAAAATCAAAAATAATTTGTATAATTTACTTACGAATTTGCTTTACAGGACTATTTGATAATTTTAAAATTCAAAGAATTCCGGTAAAGCATTTTTTATTTTTGGGGGTAGGCTTTTTACTAAGCCGGCAAAAAAATAAGTATGAAGAAAGAGAGTGTGAAGAAGGTTATGGTAAAAAAAGGTTTGGTTTTCCTCGTTGTATTGGTGGCTATAGCTCTATCTATGAATGCGGCTTTCGCGCAGAGCGAAGACACTAAAGCTAAAGCTAAATGGACTTTCATCGTTTTCTTAAACGGCGATAACGACCTTGATCCGTTCGGAGAAAAAGACCTTATCGAAATGAAAAAAGTAGGTTCCACGCCTGATGTGAATATAGTAGTATTGCAGGACCGCTTTAAAAAACCCGCTCGTAAATTAATAGTAAATAAAGGCGCAGTTCAGGTTCTCGAAGAAGTCGGCGAAATCGATATGGGCGATTACAAAGAACTCGTCAAATGCGTAAAATGGGCTCACGAAAAATATCCCGCCGAAAAATATCTCGTAGATATCTGGAACCACGGTGCAGGCTGGAAGAAAAGCAAAGCCAAACAGGTATTTAAAGGCATATCCTATGACGATCAGTCGGGCAACCACATCACCACGCCTCAGCTCGGCGAAGCCATGAAACAGATAAAAGGCATAATAGGCCATAACGTAGATGTTCTCGGCATGGACGCATGCCTTATGCAGATGATGGAAGTCGGCTACGAAGTAAGAGATGCGGTCAACTACATCGCCGCTTCCGAAGAAACCGAACCCGGCAACGGCTGGCCTTACGATCTTATACTCGGACCTCTCGTTAAAAACCCTTCAATGTCAGCTTCAGAACTTGCTGTTCTTACCGTTCAGGCTTACAAACAGGGTTACTCGAGCAACCAGAATGAAAACACCACTCAGTCGGCGGTAGATTGCTCAAAATTCGACGCAGTCTGCGCAAAACTCGATAACTTCGCTAACGCTATGCTCGCAAAATTAAGCGACGCTAAAGTTAAAGCGGGCCTCAAAAAAGCGGCCAATGCGGTTCAGGTTTACGCTTACGACGATAACTGCGACCTCGGCCATTTCTGCCAGCTGGTCAACGCTAACGTTAAAGACGACGCTATAAACAAAGCTGCAAGCGAACTGCTCGCTGTTTTAGTTTCGGTTCCTTCAAAATTAGTTCTTGCAAACTCGATCACAGGCCCCGGCGGAGTCAAAGATTCGACCGGTCTCGCCATATATCTTCCTAAATCGTCGGTAGCACCGAATTATAAGACTATAATGCTCGGCAAAACCGCATGGGCAAATTTCATTAACGCGTTTGTAAGATAATTCATAAGATAAAGACTCAATATAAAACTGAATAATTAAAATAAAAAAGAGGCCGTCTGAAAATGACGGCTTCTCTTTTTTTAGCGTTTTCATTTTATTATTTATGCTCATTTTTAAAACAAAGGCATTTTTATAAAACCAGGTTAATTTTGTTCTAAAAACAGGCAGAAAAATAATTGAAAAATTAATTTAAAATCCTTGACATGCCGGTATTCTTCTGATAAAATTATCGTGTTTAAAACAACGAATTTTTCTTTTTAAAAGCTCTTTTTTATATTAAAGGCGTATGGCGGACGCCTTGCATTTTTATACCGGCGGCGTCGCTCGATGCGGGCCGGTAAAGTGATCGTTTATACTTAAAACCGTACCTTACGGCTTATCTTACTTTGTATCGACTCACGGGTTACAGGTAATTATTTTTTTGCGAACTTTTATTTTTTTAAGGAGTACGAATTTAATGAATAATATTATTATCATTGGTAAAATGGGTGCCGGAAAAGATACTCTCGCCGAAATTCTCGTCAAAAATTATGGTTACACTCAAACTTCCATAGCGGGCCGTTTAAAACAAATAGCCGAGCTTTTATACGCCGATGTTTTCGCGGTCGGCGACAGAAATCAGAAAAGAGTCATACTGCAGAAACTTGGCGACCTTTTAAGGAGCCAGAATATAAATATTTTCAACGAAGCTCTTATCCGTGAAATAGAAACAAAAAAAATGGGTCCGGTCGTTATTTCCGACGTCCGCTATTCCATGGAATACGATTTTTTCGTTTCCAGGGGTTTTATACCCGTTAAAATAAGCATCGACGACAGCGTCAGATTCGACCGCCTTTTAAAGCGCGACGGCTCCTACCCTTCAATCGAAACGCTTAACCACAAAAGCGAAAACGACATATGCGCGTCGGGCGGAAGGCTTTTCATAGAAATCGATAACAATGGCGGCATTGACGCTCTTGAAAAAAACGTAGCCGAGCTCGTGGAAAACAAGATAATAAATTATTTAAAGCTGGCGCCTGTCGAAACCGGCGAACCGGCATGCCGTCCGGAGTGTTACAGGCAGTCCGCCGTAATGTAAAAGCGATTTATCGCGGGGATGTTAAATGTTAAGAAAACCTTACGTGGCTGGACAATTTTACAGTTCCGGTTCCGAGGCCCTCGGCCAGGAGATTGAAAGTTGTTTTACATCCCGGTTAGGGCCCGGAAGGTCTTTAATCCGGACCAGGCCCGGCGATGCCTTTTCGTTTAAAGGCGGCGTAGCGCCTCATGCAGGATATGTTTATTCAGGCTATGAAGCTGCTCATCTATATCTCAGAATGTACGAATCCGGCCTTCCGGAAACCGTAATTATATTAGGGCCGTGCCACAGGGCTTTTTCCGAAACGGCCATAGGCGTGTTTTCCGGCGAAGGCTTCGAAACTCCTCTCGGCGCGTGCGAGAATAATTTAAAGCTCGCTTCCGCCATTGCGGCCAAGCCGCCGTTCAAGTTCGACGACAGGGTGCATCAGTTCGAGCATTCGCTCGAAGTTCAGGTGCCTTTCCTTCAATATATATATTCGGCCGCGAAAAAGCCTCTTAAAATAGTGGCTCTTTGCGTGCTCGACCAGGGTCACGCCACCGCCAGGGCCGCTTCCGTCTCGCTTGCAGAAGCCTTAAAACAGCATGACGGGGATTTCGCGATAATAGCTTCTTCTGATTTTTCGCATTATCTGCCGCCCGCGGAGGCCGCAAGATTAGATAAAATGGCGATCGACGAAATACTCCGGCTCGATTCGGCGGGCATGTATAAGGTAATAGAAAAATACGACATATCCATGTGCGGCTACGGGCCGATAGCCATATGCTCGGAAACGCTCAAATCGATGTACGACATAAAACCCAGATTGTTAAAATACGGAAACAGCGGCGACGTAAGGGCGATGGCCGAAGTTGTCGGATACGCCGCTATTTCATTTGAAACGGGTGCCGAAAATTGAAAACCATTGAATTATACATAGCCGATTTAAAATCGACCGTCCATGAAAAACGCAAACGCGCCATCAACGCGCTTATAGCTCTGAAGGAAAAAGAGGCTATAAAGCCGCTGCTGGTTATAGCAAACGACAGAAGCGTAGAAATACGCTACATGGTGGCCCGCGCATTCGGCGTTTTCGACGATAAGATACTTATAGATCCCCTTTTAAAATATCTGAAGGACGAATCGCCCAAGGTGCGCCATCGCGCTGCGATGAGCCTTATGAACCACCGCCACGAAAAAATAGTGCAGCCTCTTATAGACGCTTTAAGCGACGCGGACGAAAACGTGAGATACTGGTCGGCTAAAGCCCTGGCCAAAATAGGCGACGAGCAGGCTATCTTAAAATTGAGGCAGAGCCTTTCGTCGCCTGAATGGATAGTTCGCAAGGCCGCTTCCGACGCGCTTATTGAAATAGGGCCGCCCGCTCTTAAATATTTATACGAAATACTGGAACGCTCCGGAGAAGACGCCAGATTCTGGGCCGTTAAAACCGTCGGAAAGATTGGCGATCAGAGTTCTACTCCGGTTTTGATGCCTTTTCTGGCCGATAAAAATCAGGACGTTCAGACTGCCGCTGTCGAAGCGCTGGGCAATATTTCGGATTCCAGGGCGATCAATCCGCTCATTTCCCTGCTTCAAAGCGATGAAAATCACCTCAAACACCATATAAAAGAAGCCCTCTGCAAAATAGGCGACAAATGCATAGCGCATCTTATAAAAGTGCTGTCTTCGTCAAACTGGGGCGCCAGACGAACCGCTTCGCTCGTACTTGGCGACATAGGAGGGCGTTCCATCGAATTTCTGATGTCGGAGCTTAAAAAACACAAGGCCGCCGAGGCGGCAGACGCCGTAACTCTCAACGACGACGCCGTTTACTGGATAATAGAAGCTCTCGGAGAAATCGGCGACAAAGTGGTCACTTTATCGCTCATGGATTTTCTCAAGCACAAGAAAACCGAAATTAAAATATCGGCCATAAGGGCGCTCGGCAAAATTAAAGACGAGCGCGCCCTTCCGCCTTTGATAGACCTGCTCGAAGAAAACGACGATATGGCAGCCGACGTTCTTATAAAAGCCATAGCGGGTTTTAAAGAAGCGGCGGTAAACGCGCTCGTGAAAAATCTCGGCTCGGCTAAATGGCAGGTAAGAAGCAACGCCGCGGCCGCTCTTGAAAAAATAGGCGTTAGCGTTGCGGGGCGCATGATAGAGCTTCTCGACTGCAAGAACCGCGACGTGTCGCACTGGGCGGCCGAAGTCATATCGCGCTTCGATAAATATCTCGAAGCCGACCTTATAGACCTTCTCGAAAACGGAAATTACGACCAGCGTTTCTACGCGTCTAAAATACTCGGCAGAATCAAATCCGAAAAAGCGATTCCGGGGCTTATAAACGGCCTTCAGGACGAATACTGGACGGTACGTAAAAATTCGGCGTTTTCGCTCGGCGAGCTGAAGAGCAAAGACGCTATCGCGCCTCTGGTAAGGGCCCTTAAAGACGAAGACGAAGACCTCAGGTCCGAAGTGTGTCTCGCCCTTTCAAAGATGGGATACGTCCAGGTGGGTAAATACCTCAGCCCTTACATAGACGACGAATTCACTAACGTGCGCATCGCGGCTATCGACGCCGTAGGCACGATCGGATACAAAGACGCGCTGCCGGCAGTGGCCGCGCGCATAAACGACGATAACATATATGTGAGAATGGCCGCTATTAAAGCCGTCGGAAGGCTCAAGGGCGAGGCCTGCGTCAATCTGCTTCTCGCGCAGATGAACAACTCCGAGTTGAGAAGCCACGTAATATCGGCGCTCGGAGAAATCGGCGCCGTGTCTAACATAAAGCATCTGACCTCGGTTTTAGCTAAAAGCGGCGACCGCGACGAGCGCGCCCTCGCGGCTAGCGTGCTTTTTAACTTCGACCAGCGCGAGGTGATAAAAGCCCTTTCCGACGCTCTTTCCGACGATTATTATATGGTGCGCAAAAACGCCGCGCTGAGCCTTACTTTAATCAACGAAAGACGCCGCGGCAGCGAAAAAGACAGAAGCGGCCCGGCGGCGAACGGAAGCGAGGCGGAATCGCTTTACTCGCTGGGCATGGCGTTTTTAAACGCAAAAAAATACAGCGACGCCGTAGTGGCGTTTCAAAAGTCGCTTTCGCTTTCGCCTAAAAATTATAATACTCTAATAAAACTGGGCATAGCCTATGAAAATAAAGATATGCTTAACGAAGCTATCGAATGCTTTAATAAATGCGCCGCCAGCGAGCCCAACCGGCCCGAGAGCTACATATATCTGGCCGTGGCTTTAAGCAGCGTTAAAAAATACGAAGAATCGCTTATAAACCTCAAGCGCGCCGAAGAATGCGCTAAAAATGCCAGGACGCTCGAAATCGTGAAAAAACTTATAAAAAAAGTAAAAACGCTTATGTATAGTTATTGATGCCGCTGAAAAAGGCTGAATAAAAGTAAAAAAGCTGTCTTAACAAATTTCAGACAGCTTTTTTTATTTTATTTAATGGTTTATTTTTAACGATTAAAGAACCCCGTGATAACAGCATCTTACGCGTTTTTCATCCACGTTGAAAAAGTAATTATATTTAACCGGTACGGTAGGGCATTTTGGAATGGCCTTGACTGAAGTTTTGAGGCTGCCTTTAATGTCGTCGAGCGATTTAAGCGCCGATCCGGGCTGCGTGAGGTAAACGTCGACGGCTTCGTTTATCATCGACATATTTTTGCGGCATTGCCATTCCTGGAAAAATAAAACGCCCTGGAATATGCCGTAACCTATCGCGCAAAGAAGCGCTCCGTAAACGACGAACTCTATCAGCGCCAGCGCGCGTCTTCCGGTTATGTTTTTAATAAAAGAACGTTTCATTTGCCAACACCTCAAAAAAAATAAAAATTTTGTTTCATTTTTTGCAAAAATATTATATACTTAACTTAAATTCAATTATATCAAAATAATTTTTTAAATGCAAGTCAAATAAAATTATGTTATTTTCTGATAAAAAATAAAAAAGAGAGCGTGATTTATGGTTCTTTTTAAAAACAGGAAGTCGCTTTTTATAACCTTTATATTAATTTTTTCAATAAGCTTGTGCGGGTGCTTCGAGCCTAAAATGAAACAGATTAAAGAATTCGGTTCCGAAGGCAAAGCTTCCAACGAATTCAGCGGCCCGACCGATATAGCCGTAAACTCTAAAGGCGATATTTTTATTTGCGACACGGGTAATAACCGTGTAGTCGTTTATAACTCGAGTTATGAATATGTCAAGACCTTAAGCGGCGGAGCGGTCAGCATGAAAGCGCCATATGGCGTTTGCGTTGACACGGCCGACAACGTTTACGTCGCCGATACCGAAAACAACCGCGTTCTCAAATATAATCCCAGCGGCAATATCGTTCTGGAAATGACATCTACCGTCAAGCTCGGCCAGCAGAAAGACCCTACCAACTCTATAAAGCGCCCTTACGACGTGGCGGTGCTCGGAGACAGCCGTATTTTCGTGGTGGACAGCCTTAACCGTCTTCTTGTTTTCGAATCCACCGGCGTTTGCTCAAATAAGCTCGGCAGCAAGGGAAGCGGATCCGATTCTTTCGACGTTCCCGTGCGAATAGCAGTTTCACAGATGAACGAAGTCGAGAAAAATTTCTACGTTTATGTGGCGGATTCTTTTAATTCGCGCATAACTAAATTCAGCAGCGAATTCAAACCCATATACGAAATCAACGACAAAGGCATAATGGATTACCTGCGCGATCCCCGCGGACTCGCGGTTTTGCCGGACAAGTCTATAATTGTTGCCGATTGCGGAGCAACTCCCATATGCGCTTATTCGGCGTCGGGCGTTTTTGAAGGCTCGGGCGGATCTTTCGGAACCGGCCGCGGCAAAATAATGTCCACTGCAGGCGTCGCGGTAGATCTTTCACGTAAAAGAGTTTACGCGACCGATCAGCTGCAGCATAAAGTTATGGTATTCAACCTCCATAAGGAAGATTTTAAAGCTAAGGCGAGCGAATAACGGCCTGCCTGAATTAATTAAAATTAGTTCAAACCTTTACCCGCCAGGGTATGTAATATTTATTGAGAGGTTAACATGGATTGCGAAAAGCTATATGCTGATATAATAAAAGAAGTTGACGAATGCAGGGCTTGCCCGCTTGGCGCCACCCGCAAAAACTCTGTTCCGGGCGAAGGAAATATTAAATCGCCGCTCATGTTCATAGGCGAAGGGCCGGGCGCGGACGAGGATGATCAGGGACGGCCGTTCGTAGGGCGCGCAGGCCAGCTGCTCACCAAAATACTTGAAAGCGTCAACATCAGCCGCGGCGAAGTTTATATAACCAACGTCGTAAAGTGCAGACCGCCGAACAACAG
>JAKPTH010000052.1 GCA_029571125.1 bacterium | reverse complement strand
CCGCCTGTTTCGATCGGGGTCGTCACTTTCGTTTTTAATGCCGAAAGTTTCTGGCCGAGAGTGGCTTTAGGTGCGGCATCGGCAGCGGGCGCAGCAGCGGGAGCGGCCGTCTGGGACTGAACCTGAGCGTTAACCGGAGCTGCCGCAGACGCGGTCGGCGCGGGAGCGTTAGGGCCGGAAGCGGTCGTCGAAGAAGCGGGAGCTGAAGGACCCGATGCGGCCGGCGCCGAAGGCGCGGCTGAATCGCCTTTGGTAAATACGCCCTTTACCGTATTCGCTACGTTAGCGGGAGCGTCTTTGCCGAAGCTATAGCCTTTTTCCCATGCAGCGGAACCTTTGCCGCCTGTTTCGATGGGAGTCGTCACTTTCGTTTTTAATGCCGAAAGCTTCTGGCCTATGGTCATTTTAGGAGCAGATTCGACAGCGGCGGGAGCCGATGCCGGCTGAACCTGCGCATTTACCGAAGCAGCCTGATTGGCCGACGGTGCAGGAGCGCCGGGGCCGGAAGCGGTTGCCGAAGCGGCCGGTGCAGAAGGAACCGACGCGGCCGGTGCAGAAGACGCCGGCGAATCGCCTTTTGTGAATACGCCTTTTACTTTATTTACGAGATTCGACGGAGTGTCTTTGCCGAAATTGTAGCCTTTTTCCCATGAAGCCGAACCTTTTCCGCCGGATTCGATGGGAGTGGTTATTTTAGTTTTCAATGCTGAAAGCTTCTGGCCTATAGTCATTTTAGGAGCGGTTTCAACGGCGGCCTGAGCCGGAGCGGCTTCGACGGCGGCGTCTAAAGCCGCGGGAGCCGATTTAACCGCCGCTTCCTGAGGAACGGATTCCATAATCGCCGACTTAACCGCGGCTGCTTTTTCCAGGGCAGGAACGCTGACTTTAACGGCTTCGAAAGTGCCTTCGCCGTCTTTAACGGTCACTTTTACCTGGCCGCCGGTTAATTTGTCTATTTTAGCTTCGCCCCACGACATTAAATGTCCGAGAGAGTCGCGAAGCACGAAACGCTGTTTTCCGTCGGCCCATTTTTCATAGCCGCCGGTGCCGGCCGCGTCGAATTCGCCCTTAAGCGATTTTATCTTCCATACGCCGTCGGTTATATTATTTAAAACGTTTTCCTGGGCGTTAGCCGTTCCCGTGAACGCGAAGTTTACCGAAAATATCGAAACTACAAAGGCTATCAATGTGATTATACAGTTGATTTTTATAAACCTTTTCTGGTACATAATACTTCCTCACTCTAAAAGATTGATTTTGAACCCCGTTTTTTATCACCGCCCCTGCACTAAAATACAAATTGTCGAAAAATGGCTTTTCGCCAGTATTTCTTCTGTCATAAAAAAACAATTTTGCTAAATATCAAATCAATTATACAAAAAATAAAAGGCCCTGTCAAGAAACGCAATCAAAAATATATCCATAAAATATCGTAACAAAAGGATTGAAATTTTAAGGATATAATTCCAGCTTCATTCTAACGCGCCGCATTCACGGCCGTTTGACTTTTTTGCTTTAATGTTGTAAAATACCATTCGCTTATTGAAGTAATTCTCTGCAAAACCGAAAGGAAAATTCCGTATGCGCTCGACGTCCATCGCTCATTCAGCCGCCATTTTTTTAACGGCGTTGTTTATCGTCATGTTATCGCCGGCAGCCGGCGGCGGCGCTGCTTACGCGCAAAACGCTTCGCGCAAGGCAGTATTCATTCCCCAGTGGCACCCGCAGTCTCAGTTCGCCGGATATTACATGGCTTATGAAATCGGGATTTATAAAAAATACGGGATCGACCTCGAAATTCTCGACGGCGGTCCCTCCTCGCCTGCCGCAAAAGCCCTTGAAGAAAAAAAAGCCGATTTCGTAACGCTTCAGCTTTCCGCGGCCATAGAACGCCGCGCAAAAGGCGTAAAGCTTATCAATATAGCCCAAATTTCACAGCGCTCGGCCATTCTTATAGTGGCCAAAAAGAAAAGCGGAATAAAAGAAGTAAAAGACTTAAACGGCAAGCGCATAGGCTTCTGGCGGACCGATTTCGACGGAATACTCCGCACGTTTTTACACAAGCACGATTTAAAAGTCCAAACCGTTCCCATCAACTACACCGTAAATTTATTCCTTCTAGACGGCATCGACGCGATGGTTACGATGTGGTATAACGAATATTACAAGATAATCAATTCCGGAATCAACGAGGACGAACTCGTCAAATTTCTTTTTTTCGAGCACGACCTCAATCTTCCCGAAGACGGAATATACTGCCTCGAAGAGACTTACAACCGCGATCCTGCTCTTTGCAGGGATTTTGTAAAAGCCTCCATAGAAGGCTGGATATATGCTTTCTCAAACGAAGAACAGGCGGTGGAAGCGGTTTTAAAATATATGAACCGCGCGCACGTCACGGCCAACAAGCCCCATCAGCGATGGATGCTCGCGAGAATGTGCGACATAATATCGCCGCAAAACTCAAAAAGCTCCATAGGCGATCTTCTTGAAACCGACTACCAGCGGGTGGCCTCGATATTATACGAGTTCAAGGTAATAGATTCGATTCCCGAATTCAAAACTTTTTTATAAACCAGGCGGCCAACGATGCTAAAAAATAAAAAAATCGCTTTTCAGCTCAGCTTTTTCATATTGACTTTTACCATACTTATATTCATAGCTATTTTTGCTTATGATTACAACGTTTCAAAAGACTTTCTGCTTAAAAACGTCGAAATCAACGCCAAAAACCTAACTAATTCCGCGGCGAACAAAATAGAAAGCGTCCTTCTCGCCGTGCAGAAAATACCTCACAATTTCGCACGCATGCTTGAAAATTCAACGTATAACGAAGACGAGCTCAAATCCATGCTCCGCGCGCTGGTCGAAGGCAACCCCGAAATATACGGAAGCTGCGTAGCTTTCGAGCCCGATGCGTTCCTCCCGAACACTAAATATTACGCTTTATATTTTTCAAGATCGAATAGCGCTGAAATATCGGTTAATAAAATAGGCGGCGAATCATACGAATATTTCTACATGGACTGGTATCAGGCGCCGCGCGAGCTGAACCGCGCCCTATGGACGGAGCCTTACTTCGACTCCGGCGCCGGAAACGCCGTAATGTCAACTTACTCCGCGCCTTTTTATCACGTCAAAGACGGCAAAAAGGTAGTAAGAGGCGTCGTGACAGTGGATATGTCACTGGAATGGCTCGAAAACATAATGGCTTCGATTAAAATTTTCGATAACGGCTACGGTTTTTTAATATCCCAGTTCGGCAACATAATAACCCATCCGAATAAGCAATGGATCATGAACGAAAGCGTTTTCAGCATAGCCTGGTCTTTATTTTCTTCGGCTATGCTGAAAACGCTTTCGT
>JAKPTH010000040.1 GCA_029571125.1 bacterium | reverse complement strand
GAAGGCGCGCCGATGTTTTTAATAACCGGCCCTACCGGGAGCGGAAAAACTACTATTTTAGACGCCATAACGGCGGCTCTTTTCGACAGGACCCCGAGACTCAACAGCAAAACCACCAGGGCGCTTAAAAGCCAGACCGCTGAAACCGCTCTTATAGAACTCAGTTATATCGTAAAAGGCGACGAGTATAAAAATATATGGCAGATAGATAAACGAGACAATAAAAAAATATCTATATTTAAAAACGGCGAGCTTCTCGCTCCCGTCAAACTTAACGCCCTTGCGGCTAAAACTCTTGAAATTATAGGTTCGGATTACGATACTTTCGTTAAAACCATAATACTGGCCCAAAACCGGTTCGACGAATTTATAAAATCTTCGCCCGAAGACAGACGCAAGATCATAGAATCGATAACCGACAATAAAACCCTCGAGAAGATAAAAATCGCCATAAAGCAAGAGTATGAAATTTTCGGGCTTAAATACGGCGAGCTCAAGCAAAAACTTTCGATGCTCGAAAGCCTTATTGGCGAATCGGACGTCAAATCTTTAGAAGCCTCTTTCGGCGCCAAGATCGAGCTTGTTGCGCTTGAAAAGGCCAGGGCGGCCGAGGCGTCGAAAAAAAAGTCCGCGCTCGAGAACTTAAAGGAAATATCCGGCGAGCTGGTCAGAAAAGAAAAATCTCTCATGGACTTGAATTCGAACTATGATTTCAATTCGGCCGCTTCTGAATTAAAAGCTCTGAGGGCCGTGCGCGATAGATACGCCGCCGTCATAGCCGATATAAAAAGCAGGGAAACCGCGCTCGAAGAAAAAAGGTCTCGCCGGGACCGCGAAGCCGAAACGCTCGCCGCGCTTTCCGGCCGGCATGAAACCGCCGCGGCCGCCCGTGAAAAAGCCGCGCTCGAACTTTCCGCTTTTAACGAAGGATACGCCGGAAAAATCGCCGACATCGCTACGGTTAAATCGCTATATAACTCGCTCGGCGATGCCGTCAAAAACTATGAAACCGCCCTTAAAAAAGCGGAGGCGGCTAAAGCCTCCAGAACGAAAGCCGAAGGCGTGCGCGACGCCTTTTTAAAACGCATAAACGCTGCGCAAGCCGAAAAAGAAACGCTTATAAATAAAAACCGTCAATACAGCGTTAAATTCGAAAACGGCGAAGCCGCCCTTTTCGAGTTTAAATCGGATATCGAAAAACTCAAAATTTTAAAGGCCGATATCGAAAAATATGCCGCGGAAATCAAAAGAAACGAATCCGCCGTTTCTGCCGCTTCGGCCAGATGCGTTGAAATAAAAAAAAGAATCGATGTGTGCGCGGCTGAAATACGGGAACTCGAAATCAAAAAGACCGAAGCCGAATCTTTGAGGCTCCGGCTTGAAAAAGATTTTGAAGAAGCCGCCTCTTCCTCAGCGGTCGCGGCGCTCCGCTCGTCTCTCGCCGAAGGCGCGAAATGCCCGGTGTGCGGAAGCCGCGATCATCCCGATGCGAAAATTCCCGCGCCCGCTGCGGCGGATGCGCTTACAATAAAAGCCGCCATGAAAGCCGAAGAGGTTAAAATCAAAGAGATCGCTTCGCGCGCCGCCGCGCTTGAAAAATCAGCCGCCGCCGATAACGCGGCGCTGGGCGAGATAACCGCCGATTTAAACGCTAAAACCGCCGGCGGGCTTATTTTAAACGAAGAATTCAACGAAAAGATATCGGCGGCAAAAACGCTTGAAAAAACTATTGAAGCTTCTGTTCCGTTCGAAACCGCCGATTTTGAAAAAGCTGCGTCGGAATGGGCGGAAGCGCTCAAATTTATGGCCGCCCGTAAAGAAGCGCTCGGTAAAATCGAAACTTCGATTGAAATAGATAAAAATAACTATAAAAACGCTTGCGATAATATCGATACTTTAACGGTTTCCGAAACGGAGGCCGCCTCGGCGGCGGCGCGGTTAAAAGAAAATAAAGCCGCCATAGAAGCTGAAATAAGCCGTAAAGGCGGAAATGTCAATCCGCTCGACGCCGAACGGCGCCTGGAAGAACTTAAAACCGCCCTTAACGAAAAATATAGCGCCGCCGAATCTGTCTATAATTCGATAAATTCCTTAAAAGAATCGAAAAAACATCTGATAGAAAATTTCGACGCGGAAATTTCAGGCGCGCTCGCTTCACTTGCACAGGCGCGCGCACGGTTCGAAACCGCCCTTCGGGACGGCGATTTTACCGAGGAAGCGGCGCTCGAAGGATATAAAAAATTGGGCTCGCTTAATATTATGGAAACTGAATATCATGAGAAGATTTCATTTAAAAATAGTCTCGAGATCAGGATCGCAGAATTGAAAACTTCTATAGGCGGCCGAACCTTCAGTGAAACAGAACTGGAAACGGCCCTGGAAGAAGAGCGCACGGCGGCAGCCCGCCTCGAAACCCTTAACCGCGAAGCCGGCGAAATAGAGGCGCAGATCAAAAAACAGAGCGCGCTTATAAAAGAATACGAGTCGCTTAAGGCGGAACATAAGAAAAATTCCGAAGAACACGAAGTGCTGGAAAAACTTTATCTTACGACTAAAGATAACCAGTTTCGGGATTTCGTGCTTTCGTTTTATCTTAAAAATCTTTTGCTGCTCGCCAATCAATACCTGAAGATATTGACGGCCGGGCGCTATGAGCTCTTATTCGACCTGAATTCGGCTAACGCTATTTTTATCAAGGATTATTTCAACGAAGGCCGCGAGCGTGAAATAAACACCGTTTCCGGCGGCGAAGCCTTTATGGCCAGCCTATCACTCGCGCTCGGCCTGAGCCAGGTGAGCGCCGGCGACGCGCGCATTGAATTTATGTTTCTCGACGAAGGCTTCGGAGTGCTCGACGCCGACACGCTCGAAGACGTTCTCGATATGATATCCAGACTGGATGACATAGGTCGTAAAATAGGCATAATAAGCCATATCCAGCAGGTGAAGGACCGCATCGAAACCAGAATAGAACTTATTAAAAATAACGACGGCAGCTCTAATATCAAAATTTATTAAACGCTCGATTTCATCTGCGGTAAACGAAGAGACGGGGGAAAAGAAAGGGCCGATGGCCCTCTCTTTTCCCCCGTGCCCCCTTTACTCTCCCTGAATATAAAACTGCGCGCGTACCGCGCGCAGTTTTGCTGCATCTAAATAAAAAGGCTATTTCATAGCCTTTTTATTTAGAACGGCATTTCTTGCCGGCTTCAAAGTTTTTTTATAAAGCTCATATGCACATGCCTTCCTCTCTTTTTTCCCTCATAGGTTGTATACAGGTCGATTAACTAAAAAGTATGCCACAAACCCTTACCTTGACTTGCCATTAAGCCATTATTGCTGCGCAGACGCGCGCGTGCGCGCGTCTGCAAAAAAAAAGAAAGAAAAGAATTTTTTAAACAATAGTAGAAGGATGAGGGGAGCGTCACAGAATTAAAGCGCCCTCTGAAAAGCCTTTGCAGTACAGTAATAAAGCGTCAGGCTATTCAGGGGTTGGAAGGGATTTTAAGGGAAGGGAGGGGCCATTGGCCACTCGCCTTCCCTTATCAAAAAAAGAACTTTATTTTATCTACACGAAATAAAAAACGGCCTTTTGGATATCACGGCCGTTTTTGGTTTACTGGAGTATTATTTTTATGATTTTATAATCCGGCTACTTTATCGTCGGTGTTTATAAGTTCGTGGCACCATACTTCGCCGTTTTCTACGAGCGCTTCGGTGAGGGATTCTTTGCTGTATTTAACGCCTTTGCCGCTTTCGCTGGAATAGCCGCCTTTGAATTGTTCGTTCCATTTTCCGGCGGGATCGTTTACGGTGTAGTTCTGGCCGTCGAATCCGGTTATCGTGACCACGTGGCCGCTTTTGGTAAACCAGCCGTGGGCTATTACGGGTTTGCCTTCGGCGAGGAGTTTATTTATAAGTTCCATTGTTCCTGCGGTATGTGATTTTATGCGGACTTTCATTCCTTCCTGTTCGGCGATCGCGTTAAAAACGTATTCGAGGCCGCCCGGGGTTTGCGCCATGTCTTTGCCGTAGCCCTTGGTGATCTGGTCGGGGTTGCCCTTCCAGCCGTATTTGGCGAGTACCATTGCCAGAGAAGTGTTCTGGCAGGTGGATGCGGAGAAGAATTCGTTGTCGTATTGGTTGAAATATGGAGTTTCGGCGTTAGCGTTTTCCTGCGCGGGTTTTTCCTGTGCGGCCGGTTCGGTTTTCTGTGTATCGGCCGAAGTCTGGTTTGAAGAATCGGCGCTGGCGTTTGAATTTGCGCCGGCCTGACCTGACGATGCCTGGGCGTCGGTAGTTTGCTGTTGTGCGGCCGGTGAATCGACCGATACGAGGCTTGAGTAGACATAGGCTTCTTTGCCGTCGATTTTTATTTTATACCAGTCGCCTTCCTGGCCGATTATCTCGATTTTAGCGCCCTTCTGTAAAGTGCCTATTATTTCGCCCCAGGGGCTGGTTCTGACGTTAAGGCCGTTAGGGTCTTCGTCGATGACAGTGCCGCTCTGTGAAGCGGGAGCGGAAGAGCCGGACTGACCTTCGGCGGCGGGAGCGGCTGGATCGTTTGCCGCGGGCTGGTTCTGGCCTTCGGAATTGTTGGGGATTTCAACGCCGGCGCCCTGTTCGGCTCCGTTTACCGCTTCGTTAACGGCGTTTGCGCCTTCTTCGGCCGCTTTTCCGACCGCGTCAGCTGCTTCCTGCGCGCCGTTCTGGATCTGATTGCCGAGCTGCTGCACGCCG
>JAKPTH010000039.1 GCA_029571125.1 bacterium | reverse complement strand
AGGCGTCGAGATTGGTAAGAGCGAGTTTTACGCCATAAAATCGCTTATGAAGTTGGATGCGTTTGCGTTGACGATATTTGCCTTAACCTGGCCGGTTCCGGCTACCGTGTTAT
Organism: bacterium; assembly: GCA_029571125.1. Lineage (GTDB taxonomy): Bacteria > Muiribacteriota > UBA9980 > UBA9980 > UBA9980 > UBA9980. Next base: position 2,014 of record JAKPTH010000039.1, on the reverse strand, counting down.
CGAAAGTGATGGTTAAAAGGTCGTTATTGTCGCCGCCGATGCTGTATCCGGTTACGTTGAGCGCGGCGTCCGCAGTGCCGTTGTTGACGGAAATGACGTTATGGAAATTACCCGCGCCTGCGGCCGTTGAAAGCGTTCCGTTGATCTTGACCGGCTTCGTGAATTTTAATACAAGAGCGTTAAGCTTGCCGTCTTTGTCGTCGTCGGTGGCGTAAGAAGAAGCGGCTGTTATGGCCGGAGCCGCTTCGTCGGCGACGTTATAGGTGAAATTGATAACCGGATCGCTCCATGCGGACGAATTGCCGTTGGTGTTTGTTATTGTAGCCGAAGCCGCTACGGCCTTCGTTGTTAAAGCCGTAAAATTGAACGAACCGGTTGTGATGTTGCCGTCGGAAGTAGCGCCGGCCGAGTACACGGCGTTAGGAGTCTGTTCGCCGAATATCGGAGTGATTCCGGCGAGCGCGGAGGCGCTCATTTTGATTATATGCGGTCCGGGAGCGCCGGCGGAGTCGGCGACTTTAAGCGTTACCGTTTCGCCAGATAAAAGCGTTACGCCGGGGCGCATTTTTACGGCCGTCTTGCCTGCCGTGCTTACATAGCCGGCCGACACGAATGATCCGCCGTCGCCTGCAGCTATTAAAGATGCGGCCGCGGGCACTAGCGGCGAGGCTGGAACCGTACCGTCGGCGACGTATGCCGATTCGTTGCCGTTTTCATTGGTTATTGTATATAAAACGTAATAGCCGTTGCCGATAGCTCCGTCTGTAACTGCGGTGAATTTGAATGCGTATGTGAGGTTTTTACCTCCGCCGTCGACGTCGGAGCCTTTTATGCTTCCTTTGACTGTGGCTATGGTGCCGGCCGCGTCGTTAGATTGGTAACATGTCAATACCGCGTTGGCGTTGGTATAGGTTGTAGCGCCGCTAAATACGTTGACGTTATTTGAACTTTCGCCGGCCGAGTAAAAAAGTTTGGCCGGATATGGCGCGGCGGGTATAAGCCCGTCGTTGGCGAAAGCTGATACGTTTCCGTTTGCGTCCGTCAGAGTGTAAACCGCGTATTTATTAGCTTCGATGACTCCGCCTGTTTTCGCTTCGAATTTAGCGATATCTCCGATGAAATTAACGCCGGTTACCGAGCCTTTTAAGCTCGAGAGATTTGTGCCTGAAGGCGCGTCGGCCTGATAGCAGTTTAATATCGCCGTGGCGCCGTAATCGAACGGAGCGCCGCTCGCATCGACTGTAACGCCGGCCTGGGCGGTGACCATGCCTGTCGCGGCCGAATAAGAAATTTTAGAGCCGTTCGGAGCGGCGGGCACTGTGATAGAAGCTGTCAGCGTTGAAATATTGCCGTTGGCATTTATTACGCCGTATTTCAGAAGAATGCCCGCTTTTACGGCCGGCAGCGCCGTGTCGTAAACGCTGGCTTCTGCGCCTTTTACGGTCGCCCGGGTGAAGCTTTCAAATGTTATATCGGCGGGGCCTTCGGACATAAGAGCGTTCGACGCGAATGCCACTTTGTTATTATTTAAGGCGTCGGCGGCGCTGACGTAAAGTTTATATGCCGTATTAGAAGAACCGTTCAGCGTGGTTTTATAATTTACGGTGTTGGTGCTTGCGTTATAAGTGAATTTATTGGCGTTGGTCGGAGCCGTCGGGATATTGCCGTCGGGAACGTAGGCTGAAATTTTATTGTTGGAGTTCGCCAGAGCATATTCTACCGCATCGCCCGGCTTCGGGAAATCGGCTATCGCCGTTCCGCTGTCTAAAGTGAATGCGGCCGGGAATAGGAGCTCTCCGGCGGAATCGCCATCGAAAAACGCCGAGGCTTTATAAACTGCGACCGTAGTTCCGCGTGTTATTTTGACATAAAGTTTTAAATCGTCGTTGGTGGAATTATTGAGGCTGGCCGAATAGTTAACGGAAGCGTTTTCGGCGTTTACATAAAGTTTTTCGGCAAGCGGCACGTCAGGCGGCGAGTTGGTGTCGGTGGCATAAGACGATTCGTTTCCGCT
>JAKPTH010000027.1 GCA_029571125.1 bacterium | reverse complement strand
AATATACTGTCCAATCTGTCCGAATCGGAAATAAAAGAACTGCTGGAATTCGCTTCGTTCCACGACGTAAGCGAAAACGAAACCATATTCAAGGAAAACGACTTCGGCACTTCCATATACATGCTCATATCGGGGTGCGTTAAAATATGTAAAACTATGGAAAACGGCTCCGAATATGAAATCACCCGGCTTAACGAAACGGAGTTTTTCGGCGAAATGTCATTTCTCGACAACAGCGTAAGAAGCGCCAATGCCGTCGCGGTCGTGCCGTCGATGCTCATAAGCCTCGACGAGGAACGCTTTAAAAGATTTTCGCACCGTTATTCCTACGCCGCTTTCAGATTTCTCAAAAATATAAGCCTGGAATCACAAAAGCGCATCAGACAAACAAACGACAAGCTGATGGCCAATTACGAAGCTCTCCTTAAAACCCACAGCGAGCTGGCCGAAAACAGGAATTTTCTTTATAACGTAATCAGAAGCTCCTCCGAAATAATTATTATCCTCGATGTCAACTGTAAAATCTTAATATTTAATTCCGGCGCCGAACAAAACCTGAAGGCCTCTTCAAAAAGCGTGGTTTCTCAGAGCGCGGAGAATTTTTTCTGCGAAGGCGAGTATTCAAAAATAATGGCGTCCTTATTCGAAAATAAGAACATATACAACAGCGACGTTTACTTAAGAACTCTCGACGGGCAGAAAATACTGACCAACTTCTCCGCTTTCGTCATTAAATCCTCCCGAACGCCTGAACCTGTAATACAGGCCATAGTCATCATCGCCAGCAACGTCACTCAAAAAAAACTGCTGGAGCGTCAATTGATGCAAAACGAAAAGATGATCTTCCTCGGCAAAATTATCTCCGAAATAGTCCACGAAATCAAAAACCCGCTGACGGTTATAAAACTCGCCAAAGACAGCATAAGATACTGCAACGCCGGAGCGAACCAGGAAATGGAATGCAATCTCAAGCAGATCGAAGATTCGACCGAACGCATACACAAAACCATACTCAACACGCTAAACTTCGCCAAAGTCGTACCTTCCGGCCAGGAAAAATTAGATTTAAAGGCCGTAGTAGCTAATTCCATAGAGCTATGCAGGCACAAAACAAAATTGAAAAACATACAGCTGACTTTCGAATGCGCCTCACAGCGGGCGGAAATCGTCGGAAACGCATCTCAAATCGAGCAGGTCATGATAAATCTCATATCCAACGCGATACATTCCATACCCGAAGGCCGCGACGGCTTAATTAAAGTGGAACTCGGAGTTACGGATTCGCTGATATGCTGCACCATCCAGGATAACGGTTGCGGCATGAGCGAAGAGCTCATCGCCAATATTTTCGAGCCTTTCTTCACGACGAAATCGCAGTCCGGCGGAAGCGGCCTTGGTCTGTCGATATGCCAGGCGATAATCTCCCAGCACAACGGCTCGATAAACTGCCGCAGCAAATTAGGCGAAGGAAGCGCCTTCACCGTAAATTTCGGCAGGGCCGGCTAAAAAATATGATTTTTTTCATTATTTTACAGAAAAAATTAAAAAAATACTTGACAAAAGCTATGTAATTGTAGTAAAATACGCATATATTTTTAGTAAAATAACGAAAAAGAGGGGAGATTCTTACCATGAAACAGGTTAGCATTAAAGCGGAAGTCAGAAAATCCGCGGGAACATCGGCTAATAACAAATTAAAAACCAAAGGCAGAATTCCGGCGGTATTGTACGGCCAGGGCAAAGAAAGCACCATGCTTACTTTGACTAAGTTAGATTTCGAAAATATATTCAGAAAAAACAACAAGAGAGCCATTTATTCGGTAAATTTCAACGACGGCGCAAAAGACATCGTTAAAAATACCCTTATCAAAGACATCCAGTACGATCCGATAAAAATGAGGATCATGCATGTTGATTTTTATGAATATGACGAACACAAAAAAATCAGAACCATGGTTCCGGTTATCACTCACGGAACGCCTATCGGTCTCAAAAAAGGCGGCATACTCACCCATATTAAAGACCAGATAGAAATCGACTGCCTCCCGATCAATATTCCGGATCATTTTGAAGTCGACGTCACCAACCTCGATCTTCATCACGCGATACGCGTCGGCGATATCAAAGTCGCCCCCGAAGTGCATGTCATCTCAGATCCTCACGACGTGCTCGTTACCGTAGCTACTCCGCGCGTTGAAGAAGAAACGCCTGCAGCTGCAGCCGAAGGCGCCGCCGAAACAGCCGAACCCGAAGTTATAGCAAAGGGCAAAGCCGCTAAGGAAGAAAAAGAGTAATTTTAACAAAAGGGAAACCGCTTAAAAAAGATATTTAAAGCGGAAAAGAAGGCGAACTTTACGGAGCGGTAAAAAGCATTTTGCCCTCCTATGTATGTGTAAAATAAATTTAATACACAGTACCATAAAAACTGAATATAATCCACATATAATTTGATTAACTAAATCAAGCGTTATTTTGTTATCGCTTGATTTAGTTTTTTTTTGGCCCTGCGAAAAAAACAACTGAACAATAATCTACTGAATATACATAAAAAAACATAAATAACATAAAAATAATTAATAATGTTTGGGGAAGTGGTTAGTATTTTAGTACAGTGTGAGTCAATAAACAGTTTAGGGCTGGAAAAGGTAAATATTTCGCATAGAAATATTTTTGACACTTTTGTCGGACAATTAAAAGTTAATCTTTCGGATTATACATTCGCGAATAATTTCATGTGGTTTGAAAACGCCGATGGATATATCAAGAAAATAAACGACAACTTATGTTTATTCATATACAACAACGAAGCGCTAACCATGCTGCTTCCGCCGCTGGGCAACAATATGCCCGCCGAAACGCTCAGCGAATGCTTTAAAATAATGAATCAGGTCAACGGCGAATCAAATCACTCAAAAGTGGATTATGTCTACGCCGGCTATCTTGAAACCGTAGATTTCAGCATATATGAAGTCGAACGGCAAAATCCCGATTATATCTACTTAACCAGCGAACTTACGGAACTCAAAGGCAACAAGTATAAAACTAAACGCAACGAAATAAATTATTTCACCAAAAATTTCACTTTTGATTATAAACCTTATACTTTCGCCTATCGAGAGCTCGCAATAGACCTCATATACCGCTGGGCGAACCTCAGGCTCAACTCCATGTCGCCTCTCAATGAAAAAGAGCTTGACCACTTCGTGGAACTTATCGAACTTGAAAGAAACGCTATCATAAGGGTTCTTGACCGCTACGAAGACCTCGACCTCAAAGGCGCGCTTATTCTTATCAACGGCAGAGCCGAAGGGATAACTTTCGGCGAAAAAATAAACGCCAACACCGCTTCCATATTAATCGAAAAAACTAATTTCCAGTATTTCGGAATATCGCAGTATTTATTTAAAGAGTTCTGCAGGCGCGAATTCAGCGATTGCGACTTCGTCAACGTTGGCGACGATCTGGGTTTCGATAACCTTAGAAGAGTCAAAATGTCATACCATCCGCACTCTTACGGGCCGAAATATACCATCAGGCAAAAATCGTTCACAAAATAAAGGCTCATATTTTTAGATTTATTTTACGTCAATCAATAAAAAAGAGGCCGCAATCGATGCGGCCTCTTTTTTATTATCAGCGGCGCGAATAAAAGCGTCACTATATGAAGAGTTTATTAATTTTTAAACGGGCTGAGCGCCTTTATTATTTCGGATTTTTCACAATAAAAAACTTTGACCGTGCACGAAGTATGTTTTTCGATTTCGGCTACGGTATAATTATCGAAAGGGTCTGCCATGGCTATAAACAGCTCCTTTTTCATCGTCCGGCAGAAAGGCGCCGCCGCCCTGACCAGCGCATAGTCGTATGGAATGGCCGCGGCAAGCGAAGCGGTCACCCTTTGCTGCGAAAGATCGACCTTTTCGATTCCGTTTTTAATAAAAATTTTTTCGAGCGTGCCGAAGCTGGCGATTCCGGCATCTATAATGCATAAAATCGGGCTTTTGGCTTCGGACTTGATCGAACGCAAAATTTTTTCCGCGTCCGTTTCATTTATAATACCTTCTATAACTAGCTTCGTCCTGATCTTTTCGAACTGATCGATATAAGCGGCTATGCGCTCATCTCTGGCGCTAAGCTGCTCGTATTCGTCGATCAGTTCGCCGAAAAATCCGCTTTTTTCAAGAAGAGCGGACACTTTTTCGCCAAGCGCGCGGACGAAATCGCTGTCAGAGCTGGTAAAATGACGTTTGTGCTGAGTGTTGTCCATATAAATCGCCCCGAGGCTGACGCCGTTTTTTATCAGAGGCAGGCATATAACGGACTTTATTATGCCGCTGACGATGCTTTCCGACATTCCCATAAAGCGCGAATCCAGCATAGGATCGTCAACTATTATCGTTTCGCCGGTATTTATGGCGTATTTCGCCACCAGCATAGACGGCGAGCTTTCGGCGAACTCGCCGGACGATATTTCGGAAACGAGTGGAGTGATGGAGCCTATGGTGGGATCTTTTACGACTATAAAGCCGCGGTTGGTTCCGATGATCTTCATAGCCACGCTCAAAATGAATTTAGATGCTTTTTTATAGTCTTCGACTTTTAGTATTATATCGTTTATCTCTTCCAGAACGCGTGAATAATCCTTGCCGATAGCCTTGGCGGGATTTTCCGCGGGCCGTTCACCCGCGCCTGCGGCAGGCGCGGCCGGCAAAGAAGATCCGCCCGGCAATGCCGCTTCGCTTTTTTTGCCTTCCGCCGAAGCGATAGCGGTGTAAACGCCCTTATTTTCTTCTATTATCGAACCGATATCGGCGCTTATTATATCCAGCGTATTTTTAAGCGCTCTCGTTCCCTGAGTAGTATCGGGAATTCTCTGATTCAAAGCGGAAATTTTTTCTCCTACGGTCTTTATCCCGGCTATAAGCTTATCCACGAAGGCCTTTATGTCGGTTCTATCGCCGGAATCATTATGAAAATCACCCGCGAGCCTTATCGCGGTGTCTTCGAGCATCGCGCCCTCGGCGTCGTAAAATTCTATGCGCGCCTGCCCGATAGCGATCGAATCGCGATGCGCGAGTGCGGTTTTTTCGTTAATTTTCACTCCGTTAACGAACGTGCCGTTGGTTGAATTCAGGTCGGTTATACAATAAAAAGGCCCATCCCTGAACAATTTCGAGTGTTTTCTGGACACCGCCTGCGCTTTTAAAATCAGGCCGCACTCTTCGCTGCGGCCTATTATGATTTCGCCGTCGCCGATAGAAAATCTGCTTTTTCCGTTTTCGTCGTTTATCAAAAGCTCCGACATTTTAAAACACCTCCCATGGCCGATTAACGCAAAAGACGCCCGCGGGCGTCTTTTGCAAATGCCGTTAATTCTATTATACAATTAACGAACAGTAGTATTTTAACGTTACTTTAACATACGATTTCGATTTTTTATAAATCATGCCTCATATAAAGCCTTGTTTTATGCGTACTCGCGCGGTTCTTCATTTTCGCCGAATTTAAGCGGCGCGCCCTTCTTTTCCACAACGTTCCTGTTGATTATGACCTTCTTGATTTTATTATCGCTAGAAGGTATGTTATACATCACGTCGAGCATTATGGCCTCTATTATAGAACGCAGGCCGCGAGCGCCGGTCTGGCGTTTCAAAGCCTCGGCCGCTATTGCGGTAAGCGCGTCGTCGGTGAACTGCAGCTCGACGCCTTCCATTCTCATAAGCTT
>JAKPTH010000026.1 GCA_029571125.1 bacterium | reverse complement strand
CCCGACCATATAGAATCTTATATCAATAAGGGCGCGGTGCTCAACAGAATGTCTAAATTCAAAGACGCCATGGAAGTTTTAAAAGCCGGCATCGAGAAAAATCCGAACAACGGAGCGCTTCACCTGAACCTGGCGATCAGCTACGACAAGCAGTCCATGAACGACGAAGCCACATCCGAAAATTTCAGGTCCAATCAGCTCGTGCCGGGCTATAACCTCACCAACTATCCTAACGGGATACTGCTCGGGGCTATTCCCGAGTATGACGATGAATCGCTCGAACAGGTCGTCAATAAATCGCCGAAGCATAATATGTCGCTTTCTTCGGCCACGAGCGAACTGGATAAAAAATTAAAAACGTCTCTCGGCGAAGTGCATGGCGCGTCAAAAACGTCCGGCGGCGGCATGTCGACGCCGACCGAAATTTTTACGATAGGCGAGCAGCTTTACAATAACGGAAAATACGACGAGGCCATGGTTGAATTTAAAAAAGTTATCGAGCTCAAAAAAGACCATGAAGGCGCTTATGAAAAGATGGGTCTCTGCTTCGGTGCGCTCGGAAAATATGACAACGCCCTCGAATTTTTCGATAAAGCTTATTCAATTAAACCGGATTCGGCGAGCATTTGCGTAAATTATGCCAAGGCATACGGCGCGAAAGGAATGCGCGATAAAGAAGTGGAGATGCTCAATAACGCCATAAAAGCCGACGCGAAATTTTACGACGCGTATTACAACCTTGGTCTTTCTTATAAAGCGCAGAACAAGAAAAAAGAAGCGGGCGACGCGTTTAAAAAATACCTGCAGTTATATCCCGACGCCCCCAAAAAAGATATGATCCAGTCTCTCATAGAACAGATGAGCGAATAGTTCAAGAGGTTTTGAGCATTTTTCATTAGTCTAACCGATATTGAGCCCGGAATCGTTATAAGGGCCAGCACTGAAAAGAGAAAAATATGTTCCATAAAATTAAATGCGTTATCAAAGGCGGCGGCGATCTGGCAAGCGGAGTCGCCTACAGTTTGTTTCGCGCCGGCTTTACCGTGGTTATTCTGGAAATACCCGAACCTACCGCCGTTCGGCGTACCGTGGCTTTTTCCACCGCCGTAACCGACGGTTTTATAGATATAGAAGGCGTTACCGGACGCAAGAGCGAGGCAAACGAGCTTATCACGAAAATCGGGTTCGAGCCTTTGAATTACATTCCTGTAATAGTCGATCCGGAAGCTCTCTGCCTCGGCAGGATAAAACCGCATATTTTTATCGACGCTATTGTAAATAAAAAAAATTACGGCACCAAAATCACAGATGCGCCGCTTGTAATCGCTCTTGGGCCGGGATTTACGGCCGGAACGGACTGTCATGCGGTCATAGAGACAAACCGCGGCCATAACCTCGGCCGCATTTTAACCAGCGGTTGCGCCGAAGTCAATACGGGAAAACCGGGCAGCATTATGGGCCATACTTTCGATAGGGTTTTGCGCAATAAAAAAGACGGAGTGTTTAAAACCACTCATAAAATAGGCGATTACGTAAAAAAAGGCGATATCGTAGGTTACGTCAATAACTACGCTTTCAGGGCCAGAATCGACGGAGTAATAAGAGGGCTGCTGCCCGATAATTTTAAAGTTAAGTTTTATACGAAAATCGGAGATATAGACCCTCGAAACGATAACGCTTTCTGCTTCAGCATATCCGATAAATCGCGTTCGATAGGCCGTGCCGCTCTGGAGGCGGTGCTGATTAAAATCAAAGAAGGAGTCATAAAGCCTTAATAATAAATGCGGCTTAAGAATTCGAGCGGCTTGACACCCGCCGATATTTTTGCTAAACTTAAATTAAGGAAGGGATTTTCTTTCTTGAAAGCGAGTTGATCGAACGTGAATAGAAAAAATATTGCCTTAAAGTCATCGTCAATAGCATTAATAGTTTTTATAGCGGTCATTTTCGCAGGCTGTTTCCCCGAAAGCGCATTCGCCCAGCAGGGCGCGACGCGTCGCGGAGTGTCGTTAGAAGCCAGGGGCGGTGAAACTCCTCAGCCGCCGGCCGGAAAGCCTTACATGAACGACCTTGATTTCAGCAATCTCATGAAACAGTCCGATCTTCTCTTAAAATACGGAAAATTCGATCAGACGCTGGCGCTTCTTACTCCTTACGAAGTATATATATTCGGCTCCCTAGAGCACTGGAGCAATATGGCGCGTTATGATTGGAGGCTTTTTCAGGCTTATTCGATGAAAAGCGATAGCATAAACGCGATTTTTTATTTAAAATGCATTATAGACGAAACCAATCAGCCCAAACCCGTCAAGCATAAATCGCAGTATGTAGCCATGGTGGACACTCACGGCGTAGAAACCGGCCAGTATTATTTCGGGGCCGCCATCAACGGAAGAGACTACACCATCAAGCAGTCAGCTCAGGAAAAAATGGACCTTTTAAAGCAGCGTTTTAAAAAAATCGAAGCCAAGACCGACCCGCGAATGAGATACGATAATTACCCCGGTTCGCGCTCGCGTATGACTCGCGGAAACTAGAGGCCGGCGGGCTACCGAAAATAATAAAAAACTTTTCCTGTTTATAGATTAAAATTGCGGCGCTCCGAAGCGAAGAGCTCGCCGCAATTTTTTATTATCAGGCGCTGGTTCTCTTCTATGGCTTTCAAAGAAATCCGAACGGGAATCACTTTATATTGTCCGGCGTTTTCTATTAAAATTACCGAAGGTTCGCCGAAAGATTTGATATCGGAAAAATGGCTGGAAGCGCATAGCTGATAGAAGGCGAGCTGCGATTGGTATTCTTCGATTCTGCGAGCGGCGGCGGAAGCGTCGCCCACCGTTTTGAAATCGTAAATTACGGCCTCGCCGGCTTCGTTTACGGTTAACAGGTCGCAGTTTCCTTCAAGAAAGAAATTTTCGGACCTATAAAACATTTTAAGCTCGCAAAACCTCTTGAGAGTTTCGCTTTTCGCGCAGTCGAATACATCTTGCAGCCCTGTTTTATTTAAATTATTAAAGAAATTTCCAAGCATTTTTTCAACGGCGGCGGGTATGGCTGGGTCGTATTCGAGCGGCAGGAGGGATTTATACGCTTTTACGGCAAGGCCTGAAAGTTTTTTTGAAAAAGATTCCACTGCGGCGCCGGAGGAAATAATCATTTCGACCGCCTTATGAAAGGCGCTTCCGGTTAAGGCTTCCGGGGCGTCTGCCGCTCCGATTTTAAGAAGGCCGCCGGCGTTGAATTTCTCTTGCGCAGTTTTGCCGGAGAGCGTTTGAAGCCCGGAGGACGCGATAATTTTGTAATCGGAATAGGTTATCCTTGCGGGGCCGTTCGAGGCCGGATGCGGCCGTAAATATTCAGCGGCGGAAACGCAGGACGGTATTTTAAAATCAGCTGAGGGCAATTGCGCGTGGCTTCCGTCGGCGTACGGCGCCGCAGTTTTTTCTTCTTTGGGCGCAGCGGCTGGCGGCTTTACAAAAAGCCTTATATTTCCGTAACCGGTTTTAAGATCGCGATATTCGCCTTCGGCTAAGGCCGAGACAAAAAAATTCGCGTCCAGTCCAAGAAAGTTTACGAGCCAGTTTAAATGACTGCCGGATAAAATGAATGGCATTTTTTCGAGCTTCGCCGATTTTCCGGGGCCGTTTTCTCCCGCGGTTATCTTAAATGAACCGCTCAGCACTAAAAGTTCTTGCGCTCTCGTCATGGCCACGTACAGCAGGCGCTTTTTTTCGAATAATTCCTGGTATCTTTCATATTTTTTGACGGCTTCGTAATAATTTTTAAGGACCGACCGCTCGTTCAGCCTTACGAAAGCTCCGGGCTGGAATGCTATGTCCTGCTGAGAATTAACGAGAATATCGGCTCCGGCCGTCCTGAAAAAATCTGCTTCCAGTTCGGGAACGAAAACAATTTTTTCCTCGAGGCCTTTCGCCTGATGTATCGTCATTATTTTGACGGCGTCGCCGTTTGAAAAATCGTACTGGCTTTCTTCTTCGGAAAAATTTATTTCGACAGCGCTTTGAAAGTTTTCCAGGAAATCATGAACCGAGCCGTTCGGCAAAAACGCGTTTTCGTGGATGTGCGCAAGCAGCTTTTCTATATTTGCGGAAGCAGGGCCGAAATCTCCGCCGCAATACCTGGCGGAAAGGTTCAGATCCATGTAAATAAAAGAAAGCAGGTCGTAGGCGTCCAGAGACTCGCTTAATTGGATGTAGGTATTAATTTTTTCGAATATATCGAGCAGCCTGGCTTTTTCATTTTCATAAGTCAGCCCGGAGGCGTTTGCCGCGTTAAGTGAGCCGGAAAAATCGATTTTATTTTCGCAGAGGCTTTTAAGGGCGTTATAAATCGAAAACGAATCCGCGCCGGAAGCTGTCAGGTTTTCCCGGAAACTTTCGCAAAGTGCGAAAAGTATATAATCCGGCACGCCG
>JAKPTH010000022.1 GCA_029571125.1 bacterium | reverse complement strand
AATTTATATTTTTCATTTTAAGCGAGATCAGTCGCAAACCGCGTCACCGGCCTTTACCGAATCGGCTATGGCGCGGAACTTTTCGGCCAATCTTTCGTCGAAACATCCGGCCGCTTTAAGATATTCTTCAAAAAGCGCGCTCTCGCCGTATGCGAGAAATTTATCCGGCACAGTAAATCCGGTATCGCCGATCCGCCTTATATCGAAGCCCTGAGAAACTATTTTAACGTCGCTGGCGCGGGCAGCTTTTAAAAGGGCGTCCTGCCTGTCGAGAGTCAGCGCCTCGTTAAAAACTATAGAAACATAGGCATTTTTCAAATTCGATATATTGTAATAAATTTCATCGAAACCGCCGCAAAGGTTTTTATAAGCCGAAAAAGAAGGGATAACGACGCTTTCGATCCGCTTTTCAGAGGAACTTTGAGAAGTGTCGAATAATATCATTTTCTTTTTATACGCCGCTTCGTCTATTGAAATCGGAATTACTGACCCGCTGTAAAAAGCGTTTTCAGCGATCATCTGGTGCCTATGCAGATGGCCGAACGCGCAGTAAGAAAACCCGGCGGCGAACACAGAGGCGTCAATGGCAAGGCTGCCGCCGCGCTGAATATTTCTTTCGCTGCCTGAAGCGCTTGCGCCGCGAAAAAAAGCGTGCGCAATAAGTATTTTAACGTCGGAGCGTGCTTTTGCCGCAGCGGAAGCTATTATGGAATTATAAGCCGCGGAATAAGCTTGCGAAGCCTCCGTTTCATTTTCCGTTTCGGCGGTTGCGGCCACCTGGGCGTCGTAAATATAGGGCAGCGCGACTATGGAAATCTTTTCGCCGTCTATATCCATTTCGATGGGAAGGTATCTATTCTGGGGATCATTTACAGTCACCGAAATATCGTGCCTTTTTAAAAACGCGGCCGGCGCGTTCAGCCTTTCGTGGTTATCGTGATTGCCGGCGATTATAGCCGCTCGCACGCCGGAGGCGCTTAATTGTTCGAGAAAATTATAATAAATATCCTCCGACTCGCCCGAAGGATTATACGAATCGAAAATATCGCCGGCGATAGCCACCAGAGATATTTTGCGATCCACGCAGAAATCCCGGACATGGTCGAGGCACTTTTTTATATCGCCGTTCTGGCTGTAGCGGCCGAGTTTAGCGCCAATATGTATATCGGAAATATGTAATATTCTCATTTTTTCACTGCCCAAGAAAGTTGCAGGCGCTGCGGCCTGAGTAAGAAAAGATTTTATAACATATCCGGCTCTTTGTCAATTTTTTTATTTCGGCTTCAGCCAAATTCGACGGGGCGCTTCGCGGTTTTTTATAGAGCGACGGCATTATTTTTGTGCGTTTTTTTTGACAAAGGCGCTTTTTTTTAGTAAAATAATAATGCTTAAATTTTTCAACTCACACGGCTTGAACAGCAGGCAAATCTTTTTCATCTTTTTTCCGCTCTTTATACATCTGATTTTACAAAACCGGACGTCTATAAAGAAAAACGAATCTCATTAATAAAGACAGGGGGCGCTTAAAGTTAATATGAATTATGTTTACGTTTCACCACATTTTCCGCCTAATTTTTATAATTTCTGCGTTAGATTAAAGGAAGCCGGCGTCAACGTGCTGGGCCTTGCCGACGAGCATTACGACAATCTAAGGCCGGAATTGAAATGGGCGCTTAAAGAATACTATAGAGTCGAAAACATGCACAGCTACGAACAGCTCATATCCGCCTGCGGATATTTCACCCATAAATACGGCAAAATCGACCGCATAGATTCCCACAACGAATACTGGCTCCAGACCGAAGCCAATTTAAGGACCGACTTCAATGTTTTCGGCGTAAAAAACGATCAAATTCTCGATATCAAATATAAATCTCGCATGAAGAAAAAATTCATAGAAGCCGGCGTAGAAGTGGCGCGCGGAGTGATCATCAACCGCAAGGAAGACGCGATAGATTTCATAAAAGAAGTCGGCTACCCCGTCGTGGCAAAGCCCGATAACGGCGTCGGCGCGGCCAACACATATAAAATACACAATAAAGAAGAGCTCGAAATGTTTTTAAACACCAGGCATCAAACCGTGTATTTTATGGAAGAGTTCATCGAAGGCAAAATATTCACATTCGACGGCCTCGTCGATAAAAACGGCAAGCTTGTTTTTTATACGTCGCACACATATAGCGACGGCATAATGGAAGCGGTCAACGACGACGCTCATGTTTTCTACTATTCGCTGCGCGACATCCCTGCCGATCTCGAAACGGCCGGCCGCAACACGCTTAAGGCGTTCGACGTAAAAGAAAAAATCTTCCATTTCGAATTTTTCAGAAGAAAAAAAGACAATAAAATTGTGGCGCTCGAAGTCAATATGCGTCCGCCCGGCGGCCTTACCACCGATATGTTCAACTTCGCCAACGACATAGACATTTACCGCGAATGGGCCAATATAGTTCTTTACAACGAATTCAAGGCGCAATACAGCAGAAAGTACCACTGCTGCTATATCGGCCGCAAAAACAGCAAAAACTACGCCCATTCACACGAAGCTATCATGAATGAATTCGGCGACAGGATCGCCCATCACGAGCAGATTTTCTCGGTTTTCAGCGCCGCTCTTGGCGATTACGGCTATCTGGCCCGCGCCGAATCGCTCGATCAGATCCACGAAGTGGTCAACTTCGTCCATCTGTTAAAATAAAGCGTGACAGGCGAGTCAAAGCTTTCATAAAAACTATACCGGCGGTATATAAGTTAATGGGAATAAAGGGCTGCAGCCTTTTATTCCCATTAATCTCAAAAAAATAGTGGATAATTTTAACTCATTATTCTTGACAATAATATTAAATTTATGTATAATCCAATAAATTTTTCGATTTTCTGGAGGTTTTTTTAATGCGAAGTTTAAGAAGAGCTAAGATAATGGGCACCGGAATGTATTTGCCGGAAAAAAGGCTTACCAACGCCGATCTCGAAAAAATGGTCGACACCACCGACGAGTGGATCGTCACCCGCAGCGGCATTAGAGAACGCCGTATAGCCGAGCCCGATCAGGCGGTTTCCGATCTCGCGGTACCCGCGGCCCAGATGGCTCTCAAAAACGCAGGCATAGCGCCGGAACAAATCGGGTGCGTAATCCTCGCCTCCTTCACTCCCGACCGTACAATATCAGCCACGGCATGCATTATACAGCATAAACTCGGATGCAAAAACGCAGGCGCTTTCGATATCGAAGTGGCATGCTCGGGGTTCATCTATGCCACAACGCTCGGCCGCTCTCTTATCGAAACCCACGTTTGCGATTACGTTCTGGTTATAGGCGCCGATATTTTATCTAAGGTCATAGATTTCACCGACAGAAACACCTGCGTCTTATTCGGCGACGGCGCCGGCGCGGTAGTGCTCGGCCCTTCGGCCAATGAAGACGAAGGCATTTTCGACGTTTTACTCGGCGCGGACGGCGGCGGAGCCGACCACATAACTATTCCCGCCGGCGGAACTCAGATGCCGACGACCGTTAAAACGGTAGAAGACCGCCTTCATTACGTTAAAATTAACGGAAAAGAAGTCTTCAAGTTCTCCACCAAAATCGTCGGCGACATGATCGAGCAGGTCCTCACCAGAAACAACCTCACCCTCGATAACGTCAAACTGATTATTCCGCACCAGGCAAATATCAGAATTATCGAGTCGGCTGCCAAACGCTTCAATTGCCCGATGGACAAGTTCTTCATCAATCTCGACAGATACGGCAACACCGTTGCGGGAACCATCCCCATAGGGCTTCACGAAGCTCTCGGCGAAGGCAAAATCAATAAAGGCGACATAGTGCTTCTGGCCGGCTTCGGCGGCGGTCTCACCTGGGGCCTCGTAGCCATGAAATGGTAGTAACAATAAGATAATCGCGCAAAAACAGCGCAATCATAATTAAAAAGCCGTTCCGACCTTCACGTCGAACGGCTTTTTATTATTTTATTTTTGGTTCTTTTTCATTTAATGTGGGTAAAAATATTTATTAAAATTCTAGGTTATAGCGGGTGACAGATAAATTTTGAAGGGGCGTTGCGGAGGCTCTGGAGCCCATGGATGGGCGTGAAGAGCCGAGCACGAGCGGCAAAAATCCCGGAGGGATTTTTGAACGAGTCCCCGAAAAATTATCTGACACCCGCATTAAACTACCCATTCAAAGTAAAAAGGAACCTTATTTTTTTTCGGTAACCGCACCGGCCTCCCGGGCGGACTTTATAATTTCTTCATATTTCGCCCGGATATCTTTAAATCTGCTATATGATTTTTTATCTTTAAACCTGTCCTCGTTAGTTATTACGAAACTCAGCAATTCGTAAAAATTCTTAGCGTAATCGGTATTTTTGAGAAGATCGAAAGCCGTGAGAGTCAGGTCATAAGACTCGTCGTAGCGTTTACGATCGAAAAGCAGCCTGGCTTTCATCAGATAAAGCCTGCCTGCGGCCTCCGCGATATCGGAAACGCTGAATTCGACTACCACCGTAAAATTAGTCAGCGAATCGCCGCTTTTTCTTTTTTTATTTTTAATGTTCTTTTTTTGCGTTTTATAAAATTCATAAACGCCGAGATATGATTCGACGGTTTTAAAGGCGTCGTCGGCTTTATTATCCTTCAATTCAAGCGTCGCAAGATTGCAGCCGACGCGAAAATACAGCTCTGAAAGCTCAGACTGGGCGAGTTCGTCTTTTTTCACTTTTTCCAGCTCGCTTTCGAGCTCTTTGAATATTTTGCGCGCCTGCTCTATTTCGCCGGTTTCCAGGTAACGTTCGCCTATGAAGTTTTTAGTCAGCATAAGCTCGCGCGTTTCGTTTATTTCGG
>JAKPTH010000012.1 GCA_029571125.1 bacterium | reverse complement strand
GATTATGCCGTAGCGTTTATAGTTATAGAGCGGGCGTGAAAACCGATAGATGAAAAAAATCAAGCTAATAATTAACGCGGATGATTTCGGACTGACCAGAAGCGTCTGTGATTCGATCATAAGCGCTCACCAGAACGGCGTGTTGACGTCTGCCACGCTTCTTGCGGGCGAAGAGCACGCGGGTTATGCCGCAGGCCTGGCTGCGCGCAATCCGCGGCTTTCCGTGGGGATACATTTTCAGCTTGTGGCGGGTCGTCCCGTTACCGCGGATATTTCACGGATAAAATCGCTCGTCGACGAAAACGGAATGTTTCCGAAAAATTTTATAAGCTTCTTTAAAAGATTACACACTGGTTCTATAGATAAAAATCACATAAAGATCGAATTGACGAATCAGGTAAAAAAAGCCGTTTCAATGGGCATTAAATTGACTCACGCCGACTCGCATCAGCATATACATATGCATCCCTGGGTGCTTTCTATAGTGGCGGAAGTGATGCGCGAAGCCGGAATAAGCAGAATAAGAAATCCGGTAGAAGTGTTCGATTATAAACTGCACAGGCCTTTCAGGGCTTCGGCGGGCAATATTATAAAAATAATATATATGAATCCGCTTTATAAAAAGTGGTTCCAGTATAAACTGGCATCTTATAAAATTTCTTATCCCGAAATCTTTTTCGGGCAGTTTTTTTCGGGCGCGATGACATGCGTTAATATGATGAAATTCCTTGACCGGGCGAGGGCGCTGGCCGCAAAGTGCCGTCAGGGCGAAGTGGCTTGCGAAATAATGACGCATCCTGGAAACGCCGACGAGTATAATAATATCGAATCCTGTGACGCCGATTTCAAAAAATACCTCTGGCGCGAGGAATATCTGGCTCTGACTTCCGTCGAAATACGCGAAAAGATAAAAGAGCAGCAATTGGTCCTGTGCGGTTATGATTCGCTTTAACGGTCCGGCCCGTTTTTTGGCGTAACGAATAAATTTCAAGAAAGCAAGGTGTTTTTAATGTTTTATCCCGCCCTGCGTTTAAGAAGGCTCAGAAACAATCAGACAATCCGTGACATGGTTAGCGAGACGTCATTTTCTCTTTCGAATCTCATCATGCCTTATTTTGTAATTGCCGGCGAGAATAAAAAAACCGCGATAAATTCGATGCCCGGCATATACAGGTTTTCTATAGATAAGCTTGTCGAAGAAGTAAGAAGCGCCGCGGCATTCGGCGTTAAGGCCGTCATACTTTTCGGCGTAGGCGAAGAAAAAGACGATGTGGCGTCGAGGGCATACGCAGAGGACGGGCTTATTCCGAACGCGGTAACCGCGCTTAAAAACGCGCTGCCGGAAATTTTCGTAATAACCGACGTGTGTTTGTGCGAATATACTTCTCACGGCCATTGCGGCCTTGTTTTAAACGACTCGATCGACAACGATAAAACCATAGAGCTGTTAGGGGCTTCGGCTCTGGCTCACGTCAGAGCAGGCGCCGACATGGTCGCTCCGTCGGACATGATGGACGGCAGGGTCGGTTATATCAGGCAGGTTCTGGACGAGGAATGCTTTACCAATATTCCGATTTTGTCATATTCGGCCAAATACGCATCTAATTTTTACGGCCCGTTCAGGGACGCGGCGGACTGCGCGCCGAAATTCGGCGACCGCAGGAGTTATCAGATGGACTTCAGAAATTCGGCCGAGGCGCTGCGCGAAGTTTCTCAGGACCTGGAGGAAGGCGCCGATATCGTCATGGTAAAGCCGGCGCTTTCTTATCTGGATGTCATTTACAGGGTGAAAGCGGAATCGAAGATGCCCGTATGCGCTTATAACGTTTCGGGCGAATACGCCATGGTAAAAGCGTCGTCGCAAAACGGCTGGCTGGACGAGAAAAAAACGGTTGTGGAAATACTGACTTCTATTAAAAGGGCAGGCGCGGACCTTATAATAACTTATCACGCCAACGAGCTTGCGCGCTGGATAAAAGACGGGAGCGTATCTATATGAAAAAACCTAAACTTTCCGAAAGATACCATCAGAAAGCGAAGCAAATAATACCGGGCGGGGTGAACTCTCCGGCGCGCGCCTTTTTATCCGTGGGCGGCGTTCCGCG
>JAKPTH010000010.1 GCA_029571125.1 bacterium | reverse complement strand
TGTTTATTTCCTGCGGCCGGACCCTTAAATCGCCGTAGCGGGCTTCGCTCAGGCCCTTTGACGTCTGATATACGAAGACGGTGTCGAAAAGGGGATTGTGGCCGCTGGCGCGCTTTATTCCGAGCTTATCGATGAGCATGTCGAGCTGGTAATCCTGGTTGTCTATTATGTTCAGGAAAGTGGAGCGCACTTCGGCTAAAAATTCGCTGAATTTCTTATCAGGTTTGGGATAGTTGCGCGCAGGCATCGTGTTGACGAACATTCCGACCATATTCTGGGCTTCTATGGAAGGCCTGCCAACAAGCGGCGTGCCCACGACGATATCTTCCTGCTGCGAATATCTTGAAAGCAGAATATTGTAGGCCGCCAGTATTACCGTATAAAGAGTGTTTCCGGTCGCCTGAGCGAAATTTTTAAGCCTGGCCGAAAGTTCGCCGTCGGCGAAAAATTCAAATTGATCCCCGTCGAGCGACGGTTTAGGCGGCCTCGAAAAATCGGTCGGCATATTGAGCGTGGGAACGTCGCCCGAAAGCATTTCGAACCATACTTTTTCCTGCGCGCCTATGCCGCCGGAAGCCAGAAATTTTTTCTGCCACAGGCAAAAATCACGGTAGTGCTCTTTAAGCTCGGGAAGTGCGCGGCCGTTGTATAAATCGAAAAGCTCGCGCGTGAATATTTCGAGCGACATGCCGTCGAATATGATATGGTGAAAATTTAAAAGCAATAAGTGCTCGTTATCGGACAATTTCATGAGCTTCACCCTGAAAAGCGGCGCCTGCGATAGATCGAACGGCTTTATCAGCTCATCGATATATTCCTGCATAACGCCGTCGGAAGCGTCCTGAAATATTTTTTTAAGCCTTATGGACGGATGCACTACCTGAAAAGGCTCGCCGTCTTTCGAAATAAAAGACGTCCTCAGGGCTTCGTGGCGGTCCGCCATTTTTTCGATGGCCTCGCTGAATCTGAGCCTGTCGAGTTTTCCGGTTATCTTGAGCGTGAAAGGTATGTTATAAGAGGCGGACGGCCCTTCCATATTTTCGACTATGAAGAGGCGTTTCTGAACTGAAGAAACGGGATAATGCGAGGCTTCGGGTTCTTTTGTACCCGCGCCCGTAGAGGCTTCGGCCGCGCGAGCCTTAACGGCGCCCGCTCCGCCGGCGGCGGAAGCGAATCCTTCGGCGTTCATTATAAATTCCGCCTGTTGCCGAACGGTAAGCATTTCAAAGAGTTTTTTCACCGGCATGCGCACGCCGAACTCTTTTTCGATTTTATACTGCAGAGATACCATTTTAAGCGAATGGCCGCCCGCTGCGAAAAAATTATCCTGCGCGCCTATGCCTTTTACGGCAAGGACATCTTCCCATATTTTAACGAGTTTTTCTTCCACGCCGTTTTCGAATAAGGCATATCCCTGGCTTCCGGCGCCTCGCTGAAGTGGTTTTTCCGCACCCGCATGGCTCTGCGCTATTAACGCAGCCATATCGCGCAGAGAAGGATTGTCGAATATCTTTTTGACGGATATGCGGCAGTTGAATTCTTTTTCTATCTTAGCCTGAAGCATCACGGCCTTAAGCGAATGGCCGCCTATTTTAAAGAAATTATCCTGCGCGCCCACGTTATCCAGAGAGAGCGTTTCTTTCCATAAAGCGGCGAGCCTTAATTCGTATTCTCCGGCCGGCGCGATATAATCGGATTTAGCCTCGCTCTTTATGCGCGGCGCCGGCAGGGCTTTTCTATCTATCTTGCCGCTGGCGTTTACCGGCATCTCATCCAGGCTTAAAAAATAATTCGGAATCATGAATTCGGGAAGGTTCTGCGCGATCTCTTTTTTTATGGTTTCGTGCGCCAAGGATTTTTCCGCCACTATATAAGCGCATATGAACTTATTCTCGCCGTCGGCGGCAAGCGTTACGGCGGCGGTTTTAACGCCTTTGACCTTCATTATTTCGATCTCTATTTCACCGAGCTCTATTCTGAAGCCGCGAAGTTTAACCTGATTATCGATGCGGCCGATATATTCGATATTGCCGTCGGGAAGCCATCTTACGAGATCGCCCGTTTTGTAGAGCCGCTCGCCTTCGCAAAACGGGTTTTTGACGAACTTTTCCGCCGTGGTTTCGGGCCTGTTCAAGTAGCCGCGCGAAAGGCATACGCCCGATACGCAAAGCTCGCCGCAATAGCCTTCCGGCATGAGATTGCCGTTGCGGTCCACTATATAAACTTTCGTATTGGCCAGCGGCTTGCCTATGGGAATATTGGCGTACATCTTATCGACGGGGAAGAAGGTGGTATAGACGGTGCATTCGGTAGGGCCGTAGCAATTGTAAAACTGATAGCCGCGCTTCGTGAACGTCCTTAACTTCTCGCCGCCCGTATCCAGGTAGCGAAGCGACTTATTGTCGATATTTTCGAGGAACTGCTCGGCGAATTGAGTGGTCAGAAAGCAGCCCCTTATTTCATTCTTTTCAAAATAATCGTTGAGCTCGCCGAGAGATAATTTTATTTCTTCGCTTATTATATGAATTTCGGCGCCGGCTATCAGCGGCGGAAAAACTTCTAAAATCGAAGCGTCGAAGCCGAAAGACGCGTGTTTGGCGAGCCTGTCCTCTTCGGTTATCGCGCGTGAATTTTTATACCAGTACGAAAAATTAAGAAGCGCGCGATGTTCTATCAGAGTGCCTTTCGGTTTTCCGGTCGAGCCGGAAGTATAGATGACATAGGCCAGATCTTCGGGGCGGCTGACTGTTTTAATGTCGCAACCGCCTTCGTAAAGCGACTGGTCCTCGAGGTCGATAACCGTGCCGTCGAATTTTATTTTATCCATCAGGTGCTTTTGGGTTACCAGCACCTTAGACCTGCTGTCTTGGAGCATGAATTCTATTCTGTCCATAGGATATTTGGTGTCTATCGGCATGAAAGCCGCGCCCGATTTCAGAACGCCGACCGCGCCTATAAACATTTCAATCGAGCGGTCTACGAAAATACCTACGATATCGTCGCGTCCGACCCCTAAGGAGCGAAGTCTGGCCGCCAGAGCGTCGCCTTTTAATTTCAAGCATTTATATGAAATCGATTCGTTTAAAAACACGACCGCTTTTTTATCCGGCGTCTTCGCTGCCTGTTCTTCGAAAATATCCACGAAAGTTTTATCCTCCGGGTAATACGAGTCGTTGTCGTTGAATTCATAAAGCAGGCGGCGCTTTTCCTTATCCGACAAAAAATCGTACGACGATATTTTTTGGCCGTCGTCGCCGATAGCCTGGTTTATCAGTTCGTAGATGTGGCCGGCCATATAATTTATCTCGCCCTGCTGGTACATCGAAACGCGGTAATCGACGAAAAATTCGACCTCGTCGTTATTGGCCTGGTCGTAGCTGAGGTAAAACGTGAGCAGGCTGAAAGACTCGCCGGCGGAATAGCATCTGGTTTCGACATTGCTTCTGTTTCGGTTTTTTACGAATTGCGAAAGCGCCACGGCGAACAAGTTCTGAGGATCGCGGTTAAGGCGCCTCAATTCCGACGCCAGCAGGTCGCTTGGAAATTTCATGTGCGAAATGGCTTCTTTAAATTCAGGCACGAATTTCGAGCAAAGCGAAGAAAAAGAGGAATCGCCGGCAAACGTAAAACGCACGGGTATGGTGCTCACGAACATGCCGGTGGCGTTTTTGAACTCTTCGCTGCGGCCGTGGTGGGCGGTTTGAATTACGATATCCTCTTTCATGGTCAGCCTGTGAAAATAAGCGAAAAGCGCGCTCATGAAAAACCTGAAAACGCTTATTTTATTTTTATCGCAGTAGTCGTATATTTTTTTTGAAAGTCCGGCGGGAGCCGTATGGTAGCTGCGCCTGACGGTAAAGTCTTCCTTATCGTGCACGGGCCTTAATTCCAGCTGCTCGATATCGGTCTTATATTTATCGAACCAGTAGCGGCGGTCGGTTTCGAAATCTTTTGACGAGAGATAATCCGCTTCTTCCTTGAGATAATTAAAATACGGAGCGAATTTTTCGCTGATATCGGCTTCGCCGCCTTTAAGCCTTTCGTAATATTCCATGATTTTATCGGTGGCGACGGCGAGCGACGTACCGTCTATTATCATGTGGTGGCCGTTTATATAAAAACCGCCGCGCTCGTTTTCGACGGAAATTACATATATCCTGTAAAGCGGAGCGTCGGTAAAATTCTTAAACGGCCTGCGGGATTCGTTCTCGGCCCACTCGTTCAAATCTTCGGAAGCTTTCGGGCCGGTAAAAGAGAACGTCTCGATTTCCGCTTCTTCGAAAGGCGCTTCGTATTGCCTGGGGCCCGTTTCGGTTTCGGTAAAGCGTATGCGCATATTCTGATTATTGCGCAAAAAAAGGTTTATGGCTTTTTTCAATATGCACAAATTTACCGGCACTTTAAAAACAACCGTCTGCGCGACGTTCCACATGGAAGTTTCCGGATAATATTTCTGAAGGTAAAGCAGTCTTTTTTCAGGATGAGAAAGTTCGTAATATTTTATTTCCTGGGCGTTCATTATAATTCCTCCCGAGTTTATCTTATATTTTATCCCGCCAATAAATGTTCAACTTATCTTATCAGAATGAAGCGATAAATGCAATCGATTTTATCTTCTTTAAGAAATTTGCAAGATTCTTTACAGGAAAAGATTTTATATAAAGCCGGACATGAAAAAAGCGGCCGCTGCCGGCCGCCTTTTATTTATTCTATCGTTCGATCAAATTTAAGCTTTACCACGAGGGCGATATGAATTTAAGCGCCGTCGAATTTCTCAGGATAATCTTCGGGTCGCTGCCGTCGCTGTTCGCCATAAATACTCCGCCGTCGGACAAATTGCTCGTGTAAGCGCAGAAGACGATTTTACGGCCGTCAGGAGAATAGCAGGGCTCGAAGCTGTTGAGCTCGCCCGATGTTATGCGCCTGACGTCGCCGCCGTCGATATTCATGGTATATATCTGGCCGCGCCCGTCGCGGTCGGATGAAAACACTATTTTTTTGCCGTCAGGAGAAAAATTGGGGTCCGAATCGTTCCTGGGATTGTTGGAAATGTTTATAAGGCCGCTGCCGTCGGAATTCATCAGGTAAATCTCGTAATTGCTGTCGCGGTCGCTCACGAAAACTATTTTAGAGCCGTCAGGAGAAAATTTAGAGGTTACGTCCGCGGCCGGATTGTTCGTAAGATTCACAAGCCCGCCGCCGCTTCTGTCGAATGAATAGATTTCGAGATTGTCGTTTAAATTGGCCGTAGCGGTAATTTTTCCCGCGGCCTGCGAGTAGAACGGATTGTAAAAGCCGTTTATAGGCGAGGCGGCCGATGTTATTTTAGACCTGCTTCCGCCGCCGGCCGGGACCGAATATATATCGTAAACGGCCAGGGCGGCCGCTTTATTAAAATCGAAATACCCGGCGTTATCGATATCGGAATGGTAGAATACTTCAGAACCGTCCGGAGAAGCCACCGGCGCCGAATTTTTATTCAAGGCGCGCACAATGGAATAAGTGGTCCCGTCGTCGAGCGACGTGGAAAGAATATGAGCTTTAAGGCAGCCGTATATTATGAAATTCTTGTTATGTGTGAAGACCGGGTACTCGAGTCCGTAATTTTCAGCGAGCTGCCCGAGGTTTATCAGCGGCTGTTCTTCGAGCGTATCGGCGTTTAAAATCATGAGTCCGTATTTTGAATTGTTTTCCGTTATATAAACGATGAAGTTATCGCCGGGAATGCACGACGGATGCAGCGCGTTATTGACGCCCGCAGTGAGCGCCTTGGTTTCTCCGCCGTTGAGCGATACCGAAAATATGCGCGATACGCCTTCGCGGTCCGACTCGAACGCCACGCGGTCGTTAGATAAAAAGCAGGGGTTCCTGTCGTTGCCCGCCCCGTCGGTGATGCGGGTTTCGTTGCTGACGCCGCCGGTTATGGGATCGAAAACCGCCGCGAATATTTTCTCGCCGCCATCGGCGTTCGACGTATAAAGGAGAAGGAGGCCGTTTTTAGCCACGTACGGGCTTTTTTCATCGTAAGAGTTATTGGTGAGGCGCGTCTGGCCGGTGCCGTCGGCGTTCATTATATAAAGCTCGTAATTGCCGTCGCGGTTGGACGAAAATACTATCCTGGACGAGTCGGGCGTAAAGCACGGATCGTTGTCGTAGCTGGAATTGCTCGTAAGCCTGGTTTTCTTATACGTTTTAAGGTCCATCACGAACAGTTCCACGTTATTGTCTTTAGTGCCGCTGTACGCTATTTTAGTTCCGTCGGGAGAAATGGCGGCCTTATGAAGGAGCGTGGAGTCGTTGAACGTTATCTGAGACAGGCCGCTGCCGTTCTGGTTAACGCAAAATATATTGGATTCCGCATATGGATCGAAACCGGCCGCCAGGTATATTTTTCGTGATCCGTTCAAAAGCGAGGACAATTTTATTTTGAGGTCGTTGGTCCTTGTTATATCGTACTCGGAATACGAAGCCCTTAAAATCACGGTGTCGGTGTCGGAATAAGGATCGGCGTCGTACCTGGTTCCCGAGAGCGTCCCGCCGCCGGAAACGATCGTCCACGAAGGCGTGACCGCGAGCGAAGTGTTGTCTTCGTAGAAGGCGGTGCAAACGATTTTGGAAAGGTCGACTGGCGTGCCCGTGATATTCACATGCGAAAGCGATATGCTTTTAAGAAGCGGGCGCGGCGGGGCGAAAATAACATAGCCGGCTCCGGCGGTGGCGAAAAATTCGTCGTTGAGGGTGCTGGTGAGGCGGGTTACGCCGGTTCCGTCGAGGTTCATGGAATATATCTGATTATTCCCGGATAATCTGGAACTGTATATGATGCGCCCTCCGTCCGGAGTGAAACGCGGGTATGTGTCATGGTATGAGTTTTCTGACAATTTTTTTATTTCATTGGTTTTAAGGTCGCGCAGATAAATTTCAAAATCTCCGTCCACGTCAGAGGTAAAAGCTATTTTTGAGCCGTCGGGCGAAAATACCGGGTAGTTGACGTTATAGTCGCCGGCGATAAAAGCGGCGACGGTTCGGGACGAAAGCCGGATCAGATAAATTTTATTTTTGCCGCCGTCCTGCATGGAAAAAGCTATCATGGAACCGTCGGGCGAAAAAACGGGGTAATAAGCGGCGTAATCGAGCGTCTTGATAAGCTCGAGGCCGCTGCCGTCGGCGTTGATGACGCAAAGGTTGGTGGTGTTATTGAAACTGGCTATGAAAACTATTTTTGAACCGTCGGAAGAAAAAGACGGGTAATAAAACTGCTCTCCGGAGTCTGAAAAAGTGAGCCTTTTGGGGTTGAGTCCGTTCGAGTCCATTATATAAAGATCGTTGGGCGAATCTTTCGAGCTCACGTAAGCGATTTTATTTCCGTCGGGCGAAATGGCGGCGAAATTTTCGCCGTATTTACCGTCGGTAAGCCTGTACTGGTTGGTGCCGTCGGCGTTCATTATATAAATTTCCTGATTAACGCCGCGCGTTGAAACGAAAGCGATTTTACCGACGGTCTTATTTACCGGAACGTTTATGGAAAAAAGGTCGGACGTCCCGGCGCTGCCTTCGCTTATGCCGTCGGAGACGCCGACTTTGATCTTGAGGTCCTTGAGGTTGAGTTCCGAAAAGTTGACGGGTTTCCACAGAAGAACGGCCGTGGAGCCCGAAGGCATGACGCCGGTGAATCCGGCGATATCTTTGATCTGCGAGTAGCTCGCGCCCCTGTCGGTGCTGTAGTAAACGCTTACGCGGCACGCGTCGCTTTCGGCGTCGAAGACGCCGAAACTTATTAAAATATTCTCTTCGGTCTGCCCGATCTTTAAATTATTGACAGACGGCAGGCTGTTGCGGGCGTATTGAGACACCACGCTTTCGCTTCCGCCCCCGCCGCCGCAGCCGGCCAGGCCCAGCATTGCCAGAAAAACGGCCGCCGCAATGGCCGGTAAAAGAGAACGAAAGCCTTTTGACGAACCTTTAAAAACATTTACAAAAAAAGATTTTCCAATATTTTTCAATCATATCACCCGCAAAAGTATTAAATGCCGCCGCCGCATACGGCGAAATAAAAATTTGTATTATAATAACATATTTTTAACTATTTTTACAAAATAAAAAGTTAAAAATAAAATTCGGCTCAAAAAATTTTTAATTTAACGGCGCGATGACAAAAATTTTATATTTTTTGATTTTTATATTGCTTTTTTTGCTATAATGTAAGATAATATAAGTTAAGAGAAAGGTAAAATGCTCATTAACATAACCTTCAACCAGGCATATTTTACGGCATTTTACTTTTCGCCGGCAACGCGTAATAATAAATTTAATAAAAAGCAGGTAAAAATATGCGAAAAAACAACTTTAAAAATTACCTATCCATAGTCCTTTTCTTATTCGCCGCGATCTTTTTTTACGGCTGCTCGGGCGGCGGCGGCGGCTCCGTTTCCGAAAGCCTTATCGATTCCCGGCCCAAGATTCCCGTATCGCTTAATCTAATGGCGGCTCCGGGCGCGGCGGCCATACCGCTGACGGCCGTCGGAAGCGTGGAAATAACCGTTTACCGCGGCTCCATATCAGATCCCAACAAGGTAGTTTTCAACATAACCAGGGTCGAGTTCGCATCCAGAAGGGCTGAAATAGGCGTTTTCGCCGGCGACACTTATTCCATCGTTTTAAACGCAAAAGCCAAAAACGACCCGCTCGCCGACACTGAATTCGTCTATAAAGCCACCGTGGACTCGTTTTTCGTTCCGCTCGAAACGTCCTCGGGCGGAGGCTACGCCACGCCGCTCGCTATGAACCTCAATCAAACGGCGCAGATCAAGCTTTATCCCGCGCGCATCGGGTTCGAACCTTTAGAGAAACGTACCGTAAAATACGGCGACGTTTTCGGCAAAATAACGGTGGCGGTTTACGACCAGTTCGGGCGAATTTTCGAAGGCGCTAAGGACGCCATAATCCTTTCGGCCGACCCGCTGGACAACACCACGGTTACCCCGGTCGTTTCAGGGCAGGTTTCCGTAACGCCGGCAAACGGCATCGCAGTTTTCACCAATATATCGCTTTCATCCGAAAGCGCCAGAACCGGGGTTACTCGCTTCGCGGCTTCCATAGGCGCTTCGGCGTCTTCGGCAAGCTCGGTAGTCACCAAAAGCGAAGATATCCTCATTTACAATCAGTCCAACAAGCCCGTAATATCCAGCATGGCTTTTCAAAAGCAGCCCCTGCCCCTCGCCGGCGTGGGCCGCGCATGGGATAGCTTCACCGTGGCGCTTCTCGACCAGTACGGCAACGTTGTCGATACCGACGAAACGGTTACTCTTTCGGCTTCCGCGGGCGCGCTCGCGGGAACCCTTTCCGTAAAGGCGCAAAACGGCGTGGCCTCGTTTACAGGCATAACCGCGGCGCAACCGGCTTCCGTCAATTTGAAGGCCGCCGTACCCGGCTTCAGCGCATTCAGCGACAACGTAAAAATAATCAGCGGCGCCGTTTCAAAAACGCGCGTGTTCGTCACCAACCAGACTTATATGTACTGCTACGATTTCTATCACGGCGACGATTCGTCTAAACTGGCCGTCCGCGCAGTACTCGCTTCCACCATCTATCTCGGCGCCATCAAAACCGTCAAGCCGTCGTTCAATAAAGAAAAACTTTATATACTCGACGACAACAATTATTTCACAGTTTTCACCGGGCTCGCCGCCGAATCCCCGTCATCCAACGTATTCAACCTCGGCGCTTTCAATACCGAAAAGCTCATCGACTTCGCGCCTTCTATAGATAATCTCAGCATATATCTCGTTTCGTCGAAGAGCGTTTACAAATGGCATATAGTCAACGAGCCGAACTTCGTTATAGCCAACACCCAGAACATCTCGTTCACCAATACCGCCAGCGCAGCTGAAATAAAAAACAACAAGCTTTACCTTACCGGCGACATAGTCATCGCGCCTTACGATTTTTCAGTTTATCCTCCCAGGGCCGAAAACCAGATACCGCTTTACGACAGGCCCTCGGGCATAACGCTCAGCGGCGATAAAAAATACGCGGCAACGGCCGAAGTAAGGGGTAAAAATATATACCTCATAAACGCGGAAACCGAAAAATTCGAGCGCATACCTCTCGGCCAGCCGGAGCCGACCGGCGGCGCTTACTTAAAATTCTCCAGTTACGCCGATTCCTTGAAGCTATACCTCGCCAAATTTTCAGACGGCAATATTTACAGCTATAACGTGGCCGGCGGCGCCGGTTCGGTCATAGTGGCGGATTCTTACGCCTCCATGAAGCCCATAGCCATCGACACCGATAAAACCGGCCGCCTCGTTTTCACGCTTAACGGCAGCGGCTCTGCTTTCGTAAGGATCTTCGACGCTAAAACCGATTCGTTCGTCGAAGACATTATGTTAAACGGCGGCAACGGCCAGAACATTTCTTATTACGAAGACGTAAACGCCATGGTCGCTTACTAAAACCGAAAATTAATAAAAAAAGGAATAAAGGTGCGCATTATGAAACTTAAAATTAAATCGATTTTTATGCTTACGATCTTTATAATACTGGTTTTTGCGGCCGCTTCGTCCGCGCAGGATTTTTCGGCCAGGGTAACCGCCATAGAGGGCGACGTCACATCCAAATCCGACGCGGAAACCGAATGGAAACCCGTTACCGCCGGCATGGAGCTCAAAGAAGGCGTCTATATAATGACGGCTTTCGAATCCTCTTGCACGCTCGAATTTAAAGATAAATCGGTTTTAAGCGTCAAGGAGCTTTCCAAAATCCAGATAAGCAAATTCGCCCTGCAGGCCAAAAGCGTCAACGCCAACGTCTCGCTTTTTAACGGCAAGGTAAAGGCCACGGTGCACCGCGACATCGATACCAAAACGGAATTCCAGGTCAAAACGCCGGTTTCCACTATTTCAGTGCGCGGCACAGAAGAGGAAATTTATTACGCCCCCGGCTTCGGCGTAGAAGTGCAGAACATTTTCGGCCTGGTAGAAGTCACCAACCATATCGGCCAGAGGCAGATGCTCGCCAAAGGCGACAACACCGAAGTGTCGAAAGAAAATAAATCGCCCAAGCCGGTTTCCCACTCGGCGGAAAAAACAAGAAAAGATTTCGTTAAAAACTCGGCAGCAACCGAAGAAGAAGAAGAATTCAAATCCAACGTGCTGGTTCCTTCGTTCGACCAGATTTCAGACATGCTCAGAGACCTTTCTGAAATCTCCCGCGAAAAGCAGGCGCACCCGACTACTAATATAGTCATCAGCTGGTAAGCCGCATGACCGTAATCGGCGAATCGGGCGAAAAAGCCTCGCAGCGCTCCGGCGGCGAAGCTCAAATAGAATACAGCATTTTAAACGGCTTTATCGGCGACGCCGATACGTTAAAAAAAGCCGTAGCTCAGGGTTTTCATGAAAAAATGTTCAAAAGTTTACACGCGCGCCGCATATATCAGGCAATTCAGGCCGCGTGCTTTTCCGGCGGCGGCGCGCCAGATTTTATCACGGTGCGCGAAAAACTCCGTGAAATGAATCTTTACGACGATCAGACCGCCCGCTTTTACGAAGCGGTCGAAAACGCGCGGGAGCCTCAGCTGGGCCAGATAATGGCCTACCTCAAAATACTTCGCAAAAACGGCGTCAAAAACAGGCTCGCCGAAATCCAGCAGGAAATCGGCGAATTTCTTGAAGACTGCGACAGGCTCGAAGAGACTGCCTGCTTTGATTTCGTATCCGAAATGTCATCGCGTCTGCGCGACATCAACCGTTCGCAGGTCAATAAAGATATCCAGCTAATAAAAGCCAGCATGATCAAAATCGCCCAGGATATAAACCTGCGCGAAATTTCGGGCGAACGCGACTGCCTGGGCTACAGCGTAAAGCCTTTCGTTTCGCTCAACGAAGCCATCTCGGGCCTCCGGCGCGGTTTTTTATACGGCATCGCCGGCGCGCCGAGGCGCGGCAAAACCAATTTCACTCTGGAGCTGGCCACGCTGGTGGCGGCCAACAACAAAATTCCGGTGCTGTTTTTCACATGGGAACAGACCAGCGTCAATTTAACATACAGGCTTCTGGCCAAGGAAACGCGCATCAACCCCGACACTCTTCAGCGGCGGCGCATCAAGAGCATTCCCGAAAACGACGCGAGGTTCGCCCACGGCTGGATCAAAATGGAACGCTATATGAGCAACCTTTATATAATAGAAGGCAGCCGCGAAGACACTATCGAGCGCATCAAGGCCCAGGCCTATAACGCCATGCAGGACCACAAAACCGACGAAGTCATGATAGTGTGCGACTATATCCAGAAAATGCCGCTCGGCAAATCCTACGACTCGGAAAAATTCCGCGTGGAAGAAATTTCCACGGACTTAAAACGCCTTTCCATCGAGCTGAACTGTCCTATCATCGTGGTTTCATCGCTCAACAAGGAAGGCTGCCTCATCGAAATGGCCGGCAGCGACGACGTCCGCCCGGAATTATACCACTGCAAAGGCTCCGGCGATATCGAATACGATCTGGACTGCGCTATGATTTTAAGCAAAGACTGGGGCGATTCGCGCGAGCTGCAAACGCAGATGGCTCATATCGCCGAGGCTCAGGGAAAAGACTATATACACCTTCCCAAAATAGATATCGTAAATATCTATCTCGATAAAAACCGCGACGCGCCCGAAGGAAAGCTTCAGTGCATACAATATTTTTTCTTCATAGAAGAAAACCGTTTTTTCGAGCTCGGTTTCAAGGAAACGGCGAGCGCTTACAGGTTCAATAAAATCGAAATCCTGCTCAAAAAGCTTATGCAGGAAGGATTCGTAAAGTTCAGAGACATATAAAAAAATACCCGTTCCATTATATGGGCGGGCATTTTTTTATCTTTTAAAATTATTCGGGCCTATCCGGTTTTTATTTATTTAAAAAGATATTTAACTATTTGAAACGCGATAGTCGTAGCGACGCTGCCTTCTTCGTTATTGCAGACTACGACTATGGCTTTTTTGCCGTCGCAGCTTATATACGCGGCCGAGTTATATCCGGGAATAACGCCGGTATGGCCTATATATTTCGCCCACACGCGCGAAACGCCGAAGCCGTATTCGTATGAGCCGTTAGACGTAGGATCAGTGACGCATTTCATCTGTTCGTCGAACATTTTCGGCGATATAAGAGTGTGCGCGGCGAGAGCGTCGAGCCATTTTTTCATGTCGTTGAGCGAGGACACGAGGCCGCCGGCGGCCCAGCCCATCGAGGGATCCACTATTATTTCAACGGTGGCGGCGCCTTCTACGTTATAGCCTTTGAGGCTGCTTCCGGGAATCGAAGCGTCCGCCGGGTATGAAGTTTCGGAGAGCATAAGCGGGCGGATAATTTTCGCTGTGATATAATCTTCCCATTTCTGGCCGGTAACGGTTTCGATAATAAGGCCCATCAGTATATAGTTGGTATTGGAATAGCTGTAATTAGTTCCAGGCGTGAAATTAAGCGGCCTGTTTTTTATATATTCGAGCATTTCGCGCGGCGCCCATCTTCTGAGCATATTCGCGGCACCGGCGGCTGTGAACGCCGGATCTTCAGTATAGTTAAAATAACCCGAAGTGTGATTGGCGAGCTGCCTTACGCTTACCTGATCTGTATATGGGAAATCGTTTATATACTTGGACACTTTATCGTCGAGCCCGATTCTTTTTTCGTCGGCAAGAATAAGAAGCGCCATGGCGGTGAACATCTTGCTGTTGCTGGCGATCCTGAAACGGTCGCCCGCCGCCGCGGTGCGGCCTGAGGTTATGTCGGCGAGGCCTTTAGTGAGTAATTGAGTTTCATAGCCGTCTTCCCATATGCCGATAAGCGCGCCCGGAATTTTGCCGGCGGCCATATGCGAATCCACGATATTATTGACCGCGGCCAGGGTCAAGGCGTCGTACTTCTTAACGCCCGGGCCTGAATTTGAATCATTTTCCGTGAAGCAGCCTGTGGAAAGGGACAGCAATAAAACACAGATTAAAGCGACTAAAGATTTTTTTGAAAAATATTTACTATACACAAAAGCTCCTGTTCACTATAAATAATTTTATTTAACGAAAAAATTTTACATAATTTCACTATAAAAGTCAATCAATATTTTCGCCATCCTTATGCCTTGTCAGCCGTTGATTTTAATCCAAAAACATTCTACAATAAATATTATAAAAACCATTCGGTCAAAAGACTTTTCCAGAGGTGCGTTTATGAAAAATTCAGTTTTGTTGGTTCTTATCACGAATCTCGCTATGAAATATATTTCAACATTCTTACTGGCCCTGATCATTACGGCTGCAGTTTTTGAACAAGCTTCAGCTCGCGTGGCCGATATGAAACCCGTCAATGATTTTGTCAAATTCATGAAATTATGCAAAAACTCCCCGCCTGAAACGAGGTATGTTCTATGGCATAAGTACTGCGCGGCAAGAGATTTCAAAAAGTATTTCCCGAATGCGGATTTTGAAGAATTCTCGTTTTACGTGGTTGTCGGAAATCAATCATTTAACGCAAGAGCTCTTCCATTTATATCACATAAAAATGTTTCAAAGCGCCGGAATTAAAGTAGAAGAGCGTTTATTTTTCCCGCTTATATTGGAAGGCTGCGCAGTATATTTTTCGAAATTATCGACCGGGGCGGAAATCGAAGATTGCATGCAGATGGGGCTTCCGGCATACCTCAACCTCTTCGACAGAAAAAACTTCAAGAGCAAATGCGATAAAACTTTCGAAAGTTCCGCAAAATTATTATATGAAAATTTAAACAGGCCCGTGTCGGAAAAAACATATAAGAAACTTTTCGGAGCGAAAATAGATGACGGCGACGAGCCGGCCAGAATAGGATATTTTATAGGGTTTAAGGTAATCGAAGGCGCCGCCGCCGAAACATCTCTTGAAAAGATTGCGGCCATGACCAAAAAAGAAATGATTTCTTTATGCAAAACGCAATTAAAAAAATTGTTAATGCCGGCAAAACGTTAACCAGAATCGTCAAGCGACTTTTATATTCGCGAATGCCTTTGTCTATATTTTCCATTAATTTCAAATTCTCGTCCGATTTCATTTATACCTCCTTCATTTTTAACCAGGTAGTTTCGTTAAAAACTTCTACATCATCCCGGCGTAAATAGAGACGGACTCGGGCTTGAATTGCGAAAGGCCAGAAGCAATGCTGTCTGCATCGACGTATTCTTCGCAATGAAGATAATTTGGAAGCAGTTTCATAGCACTGGTCGTTTTACCGGCACCATTCGGCCCGGCTATAATAAATAGGGAGATTCCATATTTACACTTCTCTTAATTAATGCCGCCGAAAATCGCGTTTTAGACTCTCATATCAATTTTTTCTTCTTGATTTGGTTATACCATACCCCGCTCGTTTTTTCAACTGTTTTCATCCCGGGCCCATTACTCTATTTTCCGTCAAAACTTTTATTTAACCAGAAACCATGAAGGCATTTTCAGCCCTCCTGGTTTCTGGTTTTATTGCTGACGCAAAATTTAATTGTACGAAGATATTTCAATCGAGTTATAATCGTGACACAGATCAGTTAGTTATCCACTCTTTAAGGATGTCTTTAAATGTTCCGCTGGACTCGCTGTAATAATAACCGATTTTAAGTTTCATGTAGTCGGCGGTTATAGCGCTTGCCGGGATAGTGACGCTGTGCGAGGCCGACGCCGAAATGATATTTTCGGTGACGTAATAATCTCCTGGCTGCGGCATCGAACCGCGCACCCAGACTTTAGCGCGGAAATTCGTAGGGATATTGGTCTGCCACGAAACGAGTATATCGCCGTTCGGCTGGCGCGCGGCAGATTCGTTTAGAATTACCGCGCCCGAACCGGTTTGCGAATAGTCGGGTATCGCGGTTTTCAATATGTCTTTGTAGTTGCCTCGCGTATCGGAAATATAATAAGCGATCCTGATCCTGTCAAAAGCAGCGGCTGCGGAAGTCGTTGCGGGAATTATAACTACGTGGTTCGCCGAAGCAGCTGAAAGATTTTCGGTTATAACCGGTTCGCCCGGCGCCGGCATGGAGTTTCTGAGTATTATCCTGGCTACTTTCGTCGTGGGGGCGTAAGTGCGCCACGAAATATGGATATCGCCATTAGAAGCTTTATAAGCGCTTTCGTTCATTACCTGCGGGGCGAGGTCTACGATAGCGCCGGCGGCTATCTCTCTGTACATAGCGCCGTATTCGCTCTGGGTATAGCTTATTCTGATATTTATATAATTGGACAAAACCTGCGCGGCCGGTATCGTCGCAGAATGGGAAAGTCCCTCCGGCGAGGTGCTTTCCAGCACGACAGGGTCCGCGGGAGTCGGCATCATGGAGCTGACGGTAATTTTCGCTTTAACGCCCATCGGCGCGGTAGTGT
This sequence comes from bacterium, assembly GCA_029571125.1. Lineage (GTDB taxonomy): Bacteria > Muiribacteriota > UBA9980 > UBA9980 > UBA9980 > UBA9980. Next base: position 14,539 of record JAKPTH010000010.1, on the reverse strand, counting down.
TCCATGTTACCAGAACGGCTCCGTCTGGTTGGAAAGCGGCTAATTCGTTTATTATCGCAGCTCTCGTATAAACCGCCGAAGCAATGTTCGAGTTTGTCATGCCGGTTTTTACCGCTATAGCCTTAACTGTAGTAGTCTGGGTGAGCAATAGCGGCGAGCTGTAAATCGAGCTGGCTGTAGTCGGTAACGTTCCATCGAGCGTATAGTGTATAGTAGCGCCGGCGATGGTCGTGGTCAGCGTAACTGTCTGTTCGCTGGAGAAGGCGCATGACGCCGGAGTGAATGTCGGCGCGACGACAGTTTCCACTGGCGGTGGCGAAGGCGGATCGGCCGGTGGCGGAGTAATAATTACAGGAGGCGGTTCAACCGACGGTGGAGGCGTTACCGGAGGCGGCGTCACTGGCGGTGGAGGAGTAACGGGCGGAGGCACAACGACGGGCGGATCTACGACCGGTGGAGGCTCGACCGGAGGTTCAACTGGCGGCGGATCTACAACAGGCGGTTCGACAGGAGGAGTAACCGGCGGAGTGACGGGTGGTTCCGGCGCAGTCGGCGGCGGTATGTTTACAACAAAAGAAGCTGTCACAACGTCGGAAGTAATTAAATTATCTTTAAATGCAATTGCTTTAACGATAGTAGTTGCGCTAACATATATTGGATAAGCATAAACGGCGCTAGCCGATGACGGATTAGTACCGTCGGTAGTGTAATGGATAACGGCGCCGGGAGTTTTCGATAAAATCGATACCTCGAGTGTGGTTAAAAAAGTCCCGGCATTTGGCGTAAATTCAGGCGTCAGTGATTTAATATAAAACTTCGATTCGACGGCAGGCGAAGCTTCCATTCCATCTATAACCGCTATGGCTTTAAAAACTGTGTTTTGCGTTATAACCACGGGAGCCGAATATAGCAGGCCGGTCGAAGTCGGTACAGAACCGTCTATAGTGTAGTATATTTTAGCGCCGGGCGCGCCGGCGAGAGCAATTGTAGCCTTGCCGGAGTAGATGCCGGGCGCAGTTTCATAAACTGGGCGGGGCGCTTTGAAAATATAATCCCCGGATGCCGGTAAAGATAGCGGCAAGCCGTTTCTAAAGGCGGCCGCGCGCAAAGTGCAATTTTTAGAGAGCGCTACCGGCGTTGAATACTTGCTTGAATCGACTCCCGGTTCAGAACCGTCTATGGTATAATAAATATCGGCATCGGCTTTGCTGCAGGTTATTGTAACGGTGCGGGCAGTTTCGTATGTACCGGCCGGAGGCATAAAATCTATCGACGCATTGTTTTTGATGACATAGGCATTCGATACGACCTCGGAATTTGTCATTTCGGCCATCACGGCGATTGCCCTGACCGTCATGTCGGACGATACCGTTAAAGGCGTTTTGTAAACGGGGCTCGATACGCCGGGTACTGTGCCATCGATAGTAAAGCGTATCTCAGCGCCGGGCCTGCTGACGGAAATAGAAACCGCCTGGGTCGAGCTGTATTCTCCTGTGGGAGGCGTGATGGCCGGGTTCGGGAGTTTTATCAAATACTGTGCGCTTGCCGTTACAGACCTCTCGAGTCCCGGAGCGATCGCGATGGCTTTTAACAGGCGGTTGCGCCCGACTGTTACCGGCGTAAAATATTTCTGAGCGGCGGCTATTTGCGGTTCACTGCCATCGGTAGTATAGTAAATTTCAGCGCCGGCTGTGGCGGATGAGATAGTGACTGTTTGATCCGTCTGATATTCGCCAGCGGGCGGATTGAACACCGGCGTTTTAACGCTTATAAAATATTTCTCGGATGCGAAATGTGAATCTTTCATACCGTCCTTGAATGCTGCGGCCTTGACCGTCGCATTGACTTTCAATACGAACGGTGCTATATAACGGATCGCATTTGAAGGAGCGGGTCTTGAATTATCGGTAGTGTAATAAATTTCAGCGCCGGCCGTGGCGCACGAAATAGCGACCTGAAGTTCGTCATTAAAAGAAGATCCAGAGGGAGTTATTACCGGTGTTTCGACGCGCGGTTTATTGGCTTCTTTCTTTATATCCGTTTCGACCTTATCAACAGAAGAGCCCGCGCCGATCTCGCTGGCAAACAAATTTATCGAGGTATCGAGCTTATCTTTGACGGCGAGTTTTTTAACGTCTTCATCTTCGGCGGCAGCAACGAAAGAGCTTATGATATCGCTGACGCTCGCAAGGTTCGAGTTAGACGAAAGTATTTTCTCCCTGACGGCCTCGGATATCTGCGGAGATATCGCGACACTGAGAACGGTTTTAACGGCCTTGGCGAGTTCGGTAATGTTGTTATCGCCGGCCGCGCTGTTTATGGCGTATTCAACGTCAGGATTTTTAGAAGCGGCTATGGCCGGGCCAGACGATGCGCCGGAGGCTATCTCGACAACCGGCGGCAGCGACACTTTCATTTCTATAGCCATAATAGCTTGTGCTGTTGTTTTTTCGTTCAGCACTATATCGTTGACGATAACTTTTTGCGCCCCGCGCGGAAGTTCTTTTTTTACGGGCGTGCGGCCGATCAGGTTTCTATACAAAATGCGCCCTGATTTTTTCTGCCTGACAATGACCATGGCGTTTCGAGGCGTATCGTTGATATCGAGTTCAGCTTTAAATGAACTTCCGTTCACGGTAACCGTGCCGATCTCGATTGAATTTACATCAGCATCTACAACACCGATTGAAAATTGTCCGCCGGAGTAATCTACCATGTAAAGTCTCGAACCAGCGGCAGAATCAGACGGTAGCGGCGGCAGTTCGCCGTTGACCTCCAGTTTGGCATTAAAGGTTTCTGCGTTTACTGTGCTCTGCGTGATCTGGATAATGGAACCGTTATATTCAATAAATGAATCGGAGCTCATTTTAATAAAATACGATTTAGCCGGCATAACAAACGGATCGATGCCGTCGAGCATGGCAGGATATCCTTCGGCATCGCGCACGACCTGTATGAATGTTCCGGCGTTCGCGCTCCACTGGTATATGCCGCCGATATTGGCATAACGGGCCATAAGCTGCGAAAAAGTAATTTTTTCGGGCACTTTAGAAAACCCGACAAGATTGAAACCTGCTTTAAGATTGATAGCGCCCGCGGCCGACGTTTCGGACCCGGTCACATAAAGCGTTTGCCCCCCGCGCGCTTTAACTATATATCCTTTAAACGCGGCGAGCGAAGTGAGTGTTCCATCGTTAAGCCCGAGGAAACTTCCGGCCGAAGGGCTGTAAAGATAAATGTCCTCGATGAACGGGTTCAGTGCCTGAAGTTCGGCAGGCGTTGCCGAGGGCGCAACAGTAAAACTGATGAAGTTAAATCCGTCAGCGAGAGTGAGTTTCTGGATCGATTGGGCGGCATTTGTATAAGAAACAAAAACAAATAACAGCAAAATGATTGCATTAGCGGCGCAAAATCGAAAGAAACTAATTTTCAAGTAATTACCTGATTTATATGTCTTTATTTTTTCATTCATAAAAAACTCCTCCGGTCATTCTACCTGTAAAAGAGGACCTTAGAACATTGTCTTAATTCAAGTTAAACAGCCGATTCTCCTTTACTGGCCAGATTCGGGAGCTAGAGGAAGAGTAACATTATAGACGCCATAAACGACTTCAGAAAAAGCTCCGTTAATAGCGCCAACAGAGGCTATTTTAATACCAACACCCTCAGTTAAAGAAATCGGTCCGTTATAGACCGAACCGGTGCTAAATATATCCTGTGCCGTAGGCGTATCAGCCTGCCCGACGATTTTATAATATATTGCAGCTCCGGGAGTGCTGGTAACCAGAGTAACCGATGTGGCCGCAGTACCGGGAGCTGGCGTCATAACCGGAGCCAAAGGCGAAGGTGTCGTTGCCGGAACGGAAAATGTTGATGAGGCAACAAAAGGACCGCCTTTAAATGAGACCCTGTAAGAAACCGTTTGAATGTTTGTGGTAGAAGGAACAGGAGGAATAAACAAATCAATCATTGGTAACATATTAATAGGAACTGAAGCAAGCACAATTGTTTCTGTGCCGCCATCAATAGACTGCATAATCACAAAATCTGCCGGAACTGTTACCGGACTCGGATTAATATTAAAAAATACGTGCAGCACACCATTCGTTGCATTAACGCTAACAATGGAAGATAAAGGCATGCCTTCTAAAGTAAATGTTTTTAAAGTTTCAGGCCCGGTAATAGATTTGGCAGGATCATGTAAATCAATCTGAGTATCTGCCATAATTAATTTTAATCTGACATTAAAAGAAGTCGCAGTAGGCCATGTTCCACCCGTTGGAAGATCCACGAAATTCGTTCCCATTGGTATCATTGAATTTGAAAACATTCCTCCCTGATTATTCGTCAGCTCGCAACTTGAAACATAAAAAGGCTTAGGAAGCCCTGAAGGAATCGTCCATGAAAGTTTTTTTAGTACAGGATCGAAAACAATTGAATCAAAACTAATAGAAATGGGCATTACGCTAAGATCCGTAACTTGTGATTTTAAAATTTCGTAATTTGATAAGCTCAAATTTGGCTGCATTCCATAATCAATCTGATATGAAATAACTATTTTTTCATAAAGCGTCAACACCGGTGGACCATAAATCGATATAGGTTGAGTATCCGAAATTAAATTAATTTGGCGTTGATAAACCTCATTGGCGTTAGCATCCAGGAGCCTAACTAAATAATTATTTCCAGAAGGCGCATAGTCAGCCTGTATGCTTAATTCAAGCATACCATCAGCTCGCCTGATTGCGCTTGCTGACTGTATGACACCAACTCGTTTGAAATATATGCTACTGACAGGCGATATTTTCATACCAGCTTTTACCGCGATAGCTTTTACTCGTTTAGTTTCAGTCAGTGTGAAAGGACACGTATAAAGCGTACTAGAGATCGTCGGCACATTATCATCTACTGTATAATAAATTACGGCGTCCGGTGTAGCGCAGGAAAGAGTTACTAATTGAGAATTTGTAAAATAATAAATGCTTGATACGGGAGTATTCTGACTAAAAGGGGAAATTGTTGGTGCTATTGTAGTCACCTGAAAACTTGTAAGCAAATCATCTGGTATAGAGGCAGTTTGATCGTTAATAACTAATGAGTTGACTGTAATACTTCTGGTTAAACCGGTACTATCAAGAAACATCTTAACTTGAGGATGTTTTATCGCCGTTAGAAAAGAATTTAACACTCCAGTAGCGGTAAAATTAAAGGAAGGCTGAATAATGTCTTTTACTTCCTGAGAGACATAATTAGAATTAAAAATTCCATCAAGCGTATAAACTGCGCTACCTATACTATCGCGCAGTTGAATATCCGTTCCAGAAAGATATGAGAAATCGCTTGAAATATTTACAACTTCAGAATTGGAATTAATCTGAAGCGAATTAGAAGTAAGATTTTTTTCAAGCGCTATAAGAGCGTCTGCTGAATAAAACGGAAACCATAAATTTCCATTATTAGCGGTAATATTGATTTTAACAATACCCTGCGCAACTATTTCAGACGATTTCGGCATTTTCTGCAAGAGCCTCAGCCTAACAACCTTGCCATTTCTTTTCCAGACTATTAAGGGTACGATGTCCTCTTCGGTTAGATTAAAGATAAGTTTCGAGTCTGGATTAGAATTAGATAATTCAGCACACAAAGGCTGTAGGCCATTCGCAGCGTTCAGCAATTGATAAGTATTTTGCCAATCCCATCCAAAATTTACAATCTCCACCGCCGGCGGAATATCCATAGTATAAGTCGCAGTCACGACATCTGAATTTTCCATTCCGCGTTTAACGGCGATAGCCTTAACTGTCTTATTTTTCAAAAGAACGAACGGTCCAAAAACTCCTGGATAATATTTATAGCCGTAATAAGGAACCGGTTCGGAACCATCGATAGAGCAGTAAATTTCAGCATCGGGAGTTGGGCAGGTAAGCGTCAGAATCTGCATGGTATTGTAATTTCCGCCGGGAACGCTGAAAACTGGCGCCTCGACTTTTCCAGAGGTGTTTTTTACGATAGTGAATGTTGGAGCAAAAACGGGATTATTAGTAAGATAAGCCACTTTATACGCTACGAGCTGATCTATTGTGGTTGAAGTCTGGATGAGCGGCAAAATCAGTTCAGCCGAAGTATCGGACTTACGCGTTACAGATACAGGTATTACCCAGTTATAGGGCGACGAGTTTATAGAAACATTTACCGAAAAATCTGAAATTGAAAGCGCTTGTGGCAAAGCTGCGCCTGTAAAATTTAAAGTTAATTTACCATTCACGACGGACATCGATGAAATGTTGGTTGAAGTAACATTCTCGCCTGTAATTGCAATTTGCGCCTGATCATAAGACAGGTCGCACTGGCTCTGCATATTAATGAAATATGATTCGCCCGCCGTTATCGTCGGGTCCACGCCATCGACCAAAACGATATTTCCGCCGCCGTCGCGAAGCACCTGAACGAATACGCCGGCGTTAAAATTCCATTTATAAACGCCTTTGATCGCGGAATACCTGGCCATCAACTGGCCGAAAGTAATAGTTTCTGGCACTTTTGAAAACCCGACCAGATTGTATTCGGGCACAAGAGCGATCGCGCCGCAGGCTCCCGGCAGCGAACCGCTGACTGTTATAGTTATATCCTGAAGGCTTTTGATTGCATAGCCTTTACCGGCGCTTAACGTAACAAGAGTGCCTTCGTTAAGGCTTATAAAACCGCCGCTATAGGCGTGATAAAAGAAAATATCTTCGATCGAAGGATACTGCGTTTTCAGTTGCTGCGGAGTTACGGCCGGGACGACCGTAAAACTCACAAAATTATAGCCGGCCTTCAGCGCTATATTCTGCTGATTCTGCGCAAAAGCAGGCGCAGCGAAGATCATAACCGTAAATATTATTAACGATAATAATATTTTTTTATTCATCTTTATTTAACTCCTTCGATCAAAGAACTTTTATTTAAATCAACTACCGAAAAATCAAGCAAACGCTGACTGATTATAAATCGGGATTAATCTATTTTTATTCCCTTGCCGTTGTTATCGTATTTGTCGGAGGCCGAATTAAAAATCATAAAATTTTTAGCGGAAGAGGTCTTTGCAATCTTAACCACATGGTTCAATTTATCGGCAGACTGCGCTGCGTGAAATTCGCTCCAGAGCGGAGCGTTATTGAAAGAAAAGTCGGAAGTGACGACGCTTGACTTAGCTACCGGAACTGAAGTTTTATAGCTTATGCTCGTGCCATCAGCGGTCTTTTCTATCTTTACCGAATCCGCAACGATCGTCGCATTGACTGAAGCCGGAATTAAATCGCCCGACACCGACGAAGACGATCCGCCACAACCGGTCAAGCAAAAGCCGAAAACGGCAATTACCAGAATAAACACCATATCGAATTTTTTAGTTTTGTTCATAACGCCTCCAATTTATAAAAAAATGAACCTTGATTCACTACAATAAACAATTATAATCTTATCAAATAAAGCTTTAAATGTCAATTGAATTTCTTGTCGCATTTTTATTATCTCCCAGGAGTAAAATATCGATGTAATTTATAAAAAACTTCGCTGCATTTAGAAACGAAATCGATCTTTTGGCATTAATTAACTGAATGTAGCTGCTCGCTGCATTTGCTGCATTTGAAGCGTTAATAAACCCGAAAAATATATAATTATTATTGACTGAATTAGAGAAATGTGATATAGTTAAGGTCGAATTAGCTAAATATTTAAAGTTTTTGCGGCGGCATACGACAAATTAATGTGCCTCAATCGGATAAGACTTTCGAAGGCACGGCTCGAAATCAATGCAAACCATTACTGAAGATCCTCACGAAAAAATCGAATATAAGAATAATTTTTTGATATAAGAAGGTTATATGCGAATAAGCAAAGCGATAGCCGAATTTTTAAAAGCAGAGATCCGCGGACGCATGGGCCCCGCGGCGATTTATCTTTTCGGATCGCGCGCGGACGACTCGAAAAGGGGCGGTGACATAGATATTTTGGTTATATCCGAGCGTGAGGCCGATTTTTCTATACGTTCGAAAATCAAGATAAATTTTTACAAAAAATTCGGCGAGCGCAAACTAGACCTGGTATTTTATCGCAGGAACGACGAATCGGCGTTCAAGCGGCTTGCGCTGATGGAGGCGGTTGAATTATGAACGTAACCGGGAAAAAAGAATTAAGGCTCGAAGAATTGAAGAACATTATAAGCCGCCTTAAGCTTGCCGAGTCGAGTTTCGAATATTCAAAATCCAGGTGCCGCGCAATCGGCCTTAAAGAAGTTTTTTCGTTCGAAGAACTCGATGTATTCGAAGCCCTGACGGCCCGTTTCGCCAGAATCTCCGACATGCTGACGCAAAAACTTTTGACGATAATCTTTATACTTCTAAAGGAAAATCCGCTCACGACGATAGATAAGATAAACCTCGCGGAGAAATTCGGAATAATAAAAAGCGCGGAAGACCTTCTAGCGATAAGAGAACTGCGCAATGAAATATCTCACGAATATAAATCCGAAGACATAAATGTCATGTTCCGTGAAATATTAAAAATGTCTGATATACTTTCCGAAGAGGCCGCCCGGGCGAAAAAATACGCCGAAGATAAATTCGGCGTCACGCTGGATAATGCGAAATAAAAGAAAACTCCGGCGCCCGGCTATAGTTTGGAATTGGCTTCAAGCGACTTTTATATTATTGCTCATCAATTCTTTTACAAAAGGATTATTTTCATTAAAATCCTTTAATAAAAAGGGATGCGGTTCGATTCTGTTATCGACTTTTCTGCGGAGTCTCATTAACTTAAGCGTATCATCGACGAGATCGCTATTAAATTCATCGGATACGACGGCGACATCGATGTCGCTGTCTTCGTCGAAGCCGCCGCGGACAAACGAGCCGAATAAATATACGCCTTTTACGTCCATATTTTCTTTAAGCAATTCGGCATATTTTTCGACTATTTTCAGTATGTCTTTCAGATCAGGCCTGTCAGCCATGATTTAAGCCCTTTAATTTTTATTATATTTTGCTGGCGGGAATTTTTTTTATTTTACCTTTTTCCCATACAACAATTTCAACCCCGGATTTTTTATGATCTTCCAACGCCTTTTTTACTCCGGCGCGAATGCCTTTGTCTATATTTTCCATTAATTTCAAATTCTCGTCCGATTTCATTTATACCTCCTTCATTTTTAACCAGGTAGTTTCGTTAAAAACTTCTACATCATTACCTGAAATTTTTCGAGCCACCAATTCAGGATTTTTAGAAGAATTATCATAAATCGTCCAGTTATCCGTATGCGGAATATAAAGTTTAAAGAAATTTTCAACTCCCGATTTATAACGGCGCAAAATTGTTTCTTTCGGTATTGAATGTCCGCCGTTTTTCACGCGCACCGCAACGCGCTCAAATGCAAGTTCGGAACTCTGCAGCCATAAAAATATTATATTAACGCAATAGCCGGTTTGTTTGCATTTTTTTAGCAGTTTAACAAAATTTCTTGACGCCAACGTCGTTTCAAAAGCAAATGATTTTTTATGTTTGAAAAGCTCTTCTATACGCAAAAGCATCAGCCGACCGGCGTAAATAGAGACGGACTCGGGCTTGAATTGCGAAAGGCCAGAAGCAATACTGTCTGCATTGACGTATTCTTCGCAATGAAGATAATTTGGAAGCAGTTTCATAGCACTGGTCGTTTTACCGGCACCATTCGGCCCGGCTATAATAAATAAATAGGGAGATTCCATATTTACACTTCTCTTAATTAATGCCGCCGAAAATCGCGTTTTAGACTCTCATATCAATTTTTTCTTCTTGAGTTGATTATACCATACCCCGCTGGTTTTTTCAACTGTTTTCACACCTCAAAAAATTCCTCGACTTACCGCGGCAATATTTTCTTCACTTCGTCGTTTAAAATCCTTTCAACAAATTTATTGATCGATATATTTAATTTGCCGGCCGCTATGGCCACTTTTTTATGCAGCTCCGGGCTGAGCCGCAGATTGAATTTGCCCGAATATGGTTTTTCCGGACTGACGCCTTCGCTTTCACAAAATTCGACATAATCGTCTATCGAATCGCGGAAGGCTTTTTCGATTTGTTTGACGGTCTTTCCCTGAAAAGTAATAACGTCGCGCGTGTTGATCACTTCGCCGTGAAAGATCCGCGCTTCGTCGTCGTAAGTCACGGTTCCGATATAGCCTTTATATTCCATCATAATTTCACCCCCGCGGTTTCAAGAAATCTTCTCATTGAACTCAACGAGCCTTTATCAGTTTCCTTTTGCGGATGAGGCCGGTGGAAGACCGCTCTCACTCCGTTAAGCGCAATGCGCACGCGCGAGCCTCTTCCTTCGCTGATTTCCGCGCCTATGCTTATCAGCAATGCCTCGATGTCGTTCCACAACACGCCGGATAAAACAGGCTTTGTAAAAATATCTTTCAATGTTTTCCTGTTTTTAGCATTCATAAATAAATGATACCATAAAATGGTACTAATGTCAAATCGCGATTTTGTTTGATTTTTTACTACATAGCAAAAACCGGAAGGCGTTGAAGCCTTCCGGTTTTTGTTTTGCTCCGCGAAGCGGGTTTTAGCCCGCCGCGCAAATATCAGTTATTGTTGATGTTGCTGTTTATTTGCTGCCGGTGAGTTTGGGTGCCATTGGACTGTATGGTTCAGACGTTGCTAAGTTCGAAGTTGCAATGGGCATAACGCTTTCATCAATTGCAAAAGCTTTAATAATCGTGTTTGCCATTGTAATATTAACAGTCACTGGAGCCGTCATCATAAGAGCGGCAGGATTGCCCATCGGATCAGTTCCGTCAAGCGTATACTTGATTTTCGCGTTAGCAGTTGTAGAACCAATTGTTACCGTGTTACCAGTTCTGGTGAAAGTAGGAATTGCTAATGTGGCCGGAGGTGGGGTCGTGCCAGTCGGTGTAAAGCTAAATGGAGCCGACCAAGTTCCCCAATTTCCGCTGGTTATATCTTTAGCTGCTACACTCACAGTATGCTGAGTGCCAGCGGTTAAAGCACCCGGAACCATAAATTCAGTAACATTATTACCCGCAACTACTTCTTGGGCAGTATCAAACTTAACCCAATACTCATAGTTTCCAGTGGGAGCTGTAATGGCATTCCACTTTATTTTATTCATAGTTCCATCATACCAGACGTTAGAAGGTGCCGGTATTGGAGTGGTCGTCTGCATTTGAACGGTAAATGCAGGATTACTCTGCGTCATGAATGCGCCGCCTTTATAAGACACCTTATAAATTACAGATTGATTTACATTAGTCGGTGTTATCATGGGAACATTTAAATCGCAGGCCGTTGGGTTCGTGGCGCTAAGCCAGTTAATGCTTGTAGGCTGGATGTTATCTGAAGATTCAGTTCCATTAACCACTTTTCTGATCTGGAAGTCGGACATTATAGGTGCAGATGTTAAAGCTGACGTAAATTGGAGCGCGAGCATACCGTCCCAGGCAGAGAAATTCTGAATGGTATTAGTTGTCGTACCACCGGAAGTAACCGTAAACTCATTACTGTTAACGGGTTGACTGCCTTTAAAGCTAACCTGATACTTGATTATCTGATTAGCCGCACCCGGCTGAATTTGAGGAACTGTTAAAGTTACGGTAGACATTCCGCCATTGAGTGTGAAACCATTAACCTGCGTAAAAGCACCGCTATTAACAGTACTATTCGATACATTTACAACAAAATCCGCATTTGCAGGCGTTACTGTAGGAGCGGGAGTTATTGTAAAACTAACGCTACCGTTTGAAGCCTGTACATTACTTACTGTATAAGTGGTGGTCGTACCGCCGCTAACCTGGAATGTTCTGGTCGTTTCCGGGCCAGTATATGATTTGGTAGGATCGTGTAAATCTAACTGCGTGTTAGCGGCTATGATTTTCACTTTCACCGTTATGCTTGTTGCGGTAAGCCAGGTGCCATCAACTGGAAGATCCATAAAATTGTAGCCCATTTGGATCATCGCGTTTGAAGTCATGCCGCCTAAATTATTAGTTATCTCACAGCTCGAAACATAGAGCGGTAAAGTCATTCCGTCGGGAACAGTCCAAGATACTCTTTTAGGCGCAATATTAGCGTCAAAGAAAATGTCGCTGACCGCCGGAACAGATGCCGTGCCGCTGGAACTTACAACTACTTCGGGCGAATTTACAAACGCACCATTCTTATAAGATACTTTGTAAACAAACCTTTTTTCATAAGTAGACTGAACTTCCGGCGTTACGCCTAAAACCGCTGACGATTGGCCAATATTTGCACTAATAGAATTAACGCTAACAGACGATTCGACTCCATTCATTAACATTTTAACCTGGAATTCGCCAATCGTCGGAACCGTTGTAGTTGGCGCCGGCGTTATATTGATGTTGATAGAGCCGTTAGTGGCGCCGGTTATCGTCATAGCCGAAGTTGTCGTTCCGCCCTTCGCCGCTGTCCATGTGCCGAGATATGACATATCGGCTTTTCTGTACATCTTGCCGTTCGAGATCGAACCGGTTGACATGATATCGCCTTCATAGTAAACATCTTCAAGATATTTGACGGTGAAGTTGATCTTGCCGGCCGCGGTTATTATAGCGGGTATGTTGCTGAACTGATAGTTGTTGTAAGTGACGTTAACGCCGCTTACCGTGCCCTGACCGTTGGAACCCACAACGATGTTAAGGTTTCCGTTCGGTGCAGGATTGCTGGTAAATGTACCGGTATAAGTTCCGGCATAAATTGTCGTGTCAGCGGGAACTGTACCGCCAACCGTGAAGTTGATCGTCATCGGAGTTCCGTCGGTCGTAACGCCGGTCGAGGACTTGAGCTGCGCCCATACTTTTGCGGTATGCGCGGTGCCGGCAGCGAAGTTAGTGGTGTAAGAACTGCTAGCGGTGTAAACAGCGTTCATGTTATCGATCGACACCATGTAATTGACTGTACCACCGGTAGTCGGAGGCGCGATGGGATTCCATACGAGCATCTTGGTGGTTTCGTCATACCTTAGGCCGGTCACAGCAGGAACAGTACCGGTCGTGCCGCCTACAGCGAACAAATAAGCCGTAGCAGGCGACCACGGGCCGTACTGAGCTGGTACTGCAGCGCTGGCAGGCAACATAGCACGAACCTGTGCTGTATGGTTGCCGCTCACAATAGCTGCAGGAAGCGCAAACTCAGTCATTAAGCCTGTCTGGTAAGAGATTTCATCGATCTTGAGCTCATAAGAATAATTACCGGCAGGTACAGTAATAGAGTTCCATTTTAATTTATTCATCGCCGAGTCATAGAACAGGCCCATTACCGAAGGAACAGAACCGGTCGTTCCGCCGACGGTGAAATCGAGCATCTTCGGAGTGCCTTCTATCGGCATATTGTTCACGAAAGCCTGCGCCCATACTTTAGCGGTATGCGCGCCTTCCGGGAATGCCGGCGGCATGAAGAATTCCATCATCTGGACCGGCATCGGGTTCTGATTGTCGAGCGATACGAAGTACGTTACGCCCATCGTAGCGGCAGGTGCGTCGGTGGTCCACATGAGTTTCTTCATTGAAGGTTCATACGTCAAGGTCATTATGTTAGGCGCGCCCGTGGTGGTTCCTGCAACCGACGTAAACGTTATCGGAGCGGAGAACGGACCGTACTGAGGCGGCATAGCTTCCATCATGGCCTGTATTTTTGCGGTATGCGATCCGGCGGGGATATGCGGCGGCATGAAGAATTCGTTCATATAGAACGGACCGTAGAATGTGCCGTCGATTTCCAGGTTATACGCATAAGGAGCCGCTGTCGTCGTACTTGCTATCGGGTTCCATTTGAGTTTGTTCATAGCGGAGTCGTACGCTAAGCCGGTTACAGTCGGAACGGCCGTACCAGTGCCGCCTTCGAGCGTAAACGTGAACGGAGCTGAGAACGGGCCTGATTCAGGCGGATATGAGCCGGGCTTCTGGGCCTGAACGCGTACTTTATGAGTGCCGCTGGTGAGGTTCATTACAGGATATTCAGCCATGGACATAGGATTGGGTATTACTGTGCCGTCGATTTCGACGATGTAAACGTAATACTGAGTCCAGCCTTCAGGCGTTACTTTTTCAACAGTCTTCCATCTTATAACCTTCATTATCGAATCGTAAGTTATGCCGGTTACGGCAGGAATTGCGCTTGCGGTTCCGCCGGTGGTCGAGAAAGTGATAGGCGATGAGAACGGACCTGCCTGCGGCGGATATGTTCCCGGTATCTTGGCCTGGACCATAGCTTTATGATCGCCGGCCTGGAGCATATTGACGGGGAAGTCGTAAATGCCCATGGGCACTTCGTAAACCATTCCGTCGATATTGAGAATGTAAGCGTACATCATGCTGCTTGTAGCCGAAGTAGCAGGGTTCCACATAAGTTTTTTCATTGTGGCGTCATATTTTAAACCTGTAACGGCGGGTATGTTGGTGGCGGTCGAATCTATGAATTCTACCGGCACAGGCACCGCTATAGGTTTGTTGAGAGTTTTGTTGAACAGCTCTATATT
>JAKPTH010000005.1 GCA_029571125.1 bacterium | reverse complement strand
TAATATTTTAAACCTTCGTAAAAAAATCGATCTTTCTCTGGTTAAGGTTATCGATATAGATTGCTCCGATTGCGATTTGAAATTCGATCTGGCTCTCACGCTCGGCGGCGACGGCACGATTCTTTCCACCGCGCGGCTTTTCGCAAAACATAAAACTCCGATTTTGGGCATAAACCTCGGTAATTTAGGATTTCTTGCCGAAGTGATGCCTGACGATTACGCAACGTCAATAGGGCGCATTTTCGGCGACAAGGATTATGAAATCGAAAAAAGGCTTATGATCAAATGCACGGTAGAGCGCAGCCGGAAAAAGCAGATGACTTTTTACGCTTTAAACGATATCGTCATGCACAGGCGCTCTTCTTCAAAAATGTCGGTTTTAGAGGCTTTTATCGATGATAAATTCGTGGATAAATATCACGGCGACGGGCTTATAATATCCACTCCGACCGGTTCTACCGCTTATTCGCTTTCATGCGGCGGCCCCATTTTGTCTCCCGATCTCGCAGCTTTCGTAATAACGCCGATTTGCGCGTTTACTCTTTCATCGCGCTCCTTGATAGTTTCTGATAAAGCTAAAATCAAGATAGTCAACCGTTCGGAGGGACAGACTCTTCTTTCCACCGATAATCAGGAATTTTTCAAGCTGATGAAAGACGACAAAATCATAATAACAAAGGCCGAATTTTCGGCCAGGCTAGTTAAATTCAGCGAAAACAACTTCTTCGATATTTTAAGGACGAAGCTCAGCTGGGGAAATTTTAAGAAATATTGAACGAACAATAAAAAAATAATAATTGACATTTAAGTGAAAAATAATTATACTATTTTTAATTTTGAAAAGTAGATGGTATTATTGAACGATAATTCTATCGGCTCCGTTAATTGCGACATTTCGGTAGCCGAACAAATACATAAGCTCACTAAAGAGCTCGAGGCCGCGCGCAAGGAATCCGGCGCGCTCATGAACGCATGCGCGCTTTTAAACACCACCCTCGATCTTCAAAAGCTGCTCGAAATCATCCTGCAGCAGTCCGCCGTTCTTACTTCGGCGGAAGCTTCCTCGCTCGCGCTTATAGACCAGAAAACCGACGAGCTTTGCTTTGAAGTGGTAGTGGGCGAAAAGAAAGATATTTTAAAAGAAATAAGGCTTCCCAAAGGAACCGGCATTATCGGCTGGGTGTCGCTTAAAGGCGAGCCGTTATTGATAGAAGACGTATCCAAAGACAGCCGCTTTTATCAAAAAGTCGACGAAAAATCGCAGTTTAAAACCACTTCGATTCTCTGCGTTCCTCTTAAAACGAAAGACGGCACTATAGGCGCTCTCGAGGTTTTAAACAAAGTCGAGGGCGAAAAATTCGATTCAAACGACCAGAGCCTGCTTATGGCCCTTGCGAGCCAGGCGGCCATGGCCATCGAAAACGCCAGGCTTTACAAGAGCGTTTTAGAGGAAAGAAATAAAATAGTATCCATAGTTAATTCCATGGGCGACGGAATAATCGTCACCAATGAAAATTTCGATATAGTGCTCACCAACCCCGCTTCAGAAGCGGCTTTCTGCGATAAGTCGTCCAGCTTCGAAGACGTGTTCAAGCTTAAAATCATACTGTCGGAGCTTTCGCAGCTTAAATCAGACACGACTTTCGATCTCGTGCTCATGAAACCTGAAAACACCATACTTTCAAATAAAATGACGGTGCTGCGCGGCGCCGATAACGAAATAACCGGTTCCATCGTTTCAATGAGAAATATAACCGATTTGAAGCACCGCGAAAATATCCGCGCGCAGTTCACCAGCATGATGAATTACAAGATTTCCGATCAAATCCAGAGGCTTCGCGAAAGCCTTAAAAATAACGAAATATCCAGCGACGGCGTGAAATGCATCGCCGAGTCCATTGAAGAAAAAGTCAATAAGCTGATTCAATTTTCCGAAATGGAATCGGGCCCGCTCCGCCTGGACCGCTCGCTCGGCTCTATCGGGCCCGTTATAGACTCTGCGCTCGAAAGCGTCCGCGACAAATATTCGTTCAAGCGCATTAAGTTAAATACCGTTTGCGAAAGCGATGTTTACAATATGGACGTCGAAGTGGACCGCGACCGTATAAAAACAATTTTATGCCTGCTTTTAAATAACTGCATAAAATACGTTTCGAGCGAAGGAAGCGTCGAAGTAAAAATCTCCAACGTTTCAGAAATGCTTGAAATCGCCGTAAAGGACGACGGAATAGGCATCAAGGAAGAAGTCCTGCCAAAGCTGCTCGATAAGCAGTACCATCTCGAAAACGTATTGAGCTCAAGCGAAGCGTCTCTCAGCCTGGCTTATATCAAGCATGTCGTCGAGGCTCACGGCGGAAATATAAAAATTAATTCCGAAGTCGGAAAGGGCACCGAAGTTATTATAACCATGCCCAAATTTATTCATTAAAACCATAGCGGTTTTTATTAATGCGCCAAAGCGCAAGGATGAGGTTGTTGCACTTGGAACAAAGCCCCGTAAAAAGGCAGATACATGAATTAAAAGTGACCGCCACTTTGAAACATATCGAAAAAGTGAAGCAGTTCGTAGTGAGCATTGCGGAAAAGCTCGAATTTTCACCTATCGAAATGTTTCAGATAGAGCTTGTCGTCGACGAAGCATACGCAAACGCCGCCGATCACGGCTCCGAATGCAGCCGCGACAAAGAAGTTCATATCAAATGTATCATCGAAGGCGAAAAGCTGATAATAATAATAAAAGATTTCGGCGGAAAGCCTTTCAATCCGGATTTCTTCGAACGCATTGCCGACAAGAAAACATGGGGCGTCGGCGGGCGCGGCATTAAAATAATAAAAGAAATAATGGACGAAGTCATGTATTTTTTCGTGACCGGCCAGAGCACCACTTTATATATGGTCAAGCAAAGACGCGCCGAGGGAGAAGAAGGCTCGGAGTCTTCGCCGTCGCCGGTTATCGCGCTGCCCTTCTCGCTCGACGATATCCCGCCGATTCCAACGTAGAAATTTATTTTTTAAATCATAAAATTTTATATAAAAAAAGCGGAATAAACTTTTAAAGGCTTATTCCGCTTTTTTTATATACTTTATAATAATAGAGGCAGTAAGAGCAATTAGCTTATTTTGTAACTGCCGGCATTTTAGGAAGCGTTATCACGATGCCTTTTCTGGCTTCGTCGTAAGTTTTGGTGCCGGTGGTGTCTTTGCCGTAGAAATCGTCGTAAGCGAAACCGTAAACGCGGTTTCCGATAGCTTTCTGGTGGAGGATCTGCGCGTAAACATTGAATTTAGATGCGTTTATCGTGTTGGTAGTGTAAAAATCCTTGCTCATATCGGCCTGGCCGAAAACGCCCCTGTTTAAAGCTGCGCAAATGAAAGCGTGAAGTTTGTTGACCTGGGGCGTTTTAGTGTTGGGCATCGGTTCGCCGTCGCATTTAAACACCATTTTTGAATCGGGTTTATAAGGGATGGTCCGCGTTTCGATTATGGCATCTGAGTTGGCGTTTCTTATATCGATTTTAAAGCTGCCGTCGGGCTGAACTTTTCCCCTGAAGTTCCAGTCGTAAGTGACATTGAGTTCGTTCGTGCCGTAATGCGCCCAGGCGTTAGCGATGGATTGCGACAGGTAATTATCGAATGCCGTAAGGTTATAAGGTGCGATGACGCGCATTATATTGCCCTTGCCGTCTTTTATGACGCAATTTTTCCAGTCGTCGGTGCGCTTTAAGAATTCTTTAGCTATATCATCGTTGCTAAGAACTTCAAATCCCCTGTCTGCGTTGTCTGAATTGAACCTCAGCTTGAACGCAATGCCTAAGAAGTCCACGACCGTGGTATTAAGCGTGACTTTGCCGTCGCAGGTAAGCTCGTATTTATCAAAAATAGTGAATTTATCCAGCGTGGGATTGTCCGCTGATGGCTCAGAAAGGGCTTTAGCGGTTTTGTCCACTCCGATATGGCCTGGTTTGCCCAGAAAAATATAAGATTTGCCGGAGATCATGCATTTGAAAGGCTGAGTGTATTTATACCTGGTAATGCCGTTTTCTACGGTGGCTATGCTTGAAAGGCTGAAGCAGAAATTGGCTGCCGCGTTAGCGTCAAGAATATTGACCATGTCTTTTTTGTTGATGTCGAAATAATAAAAAGCGCCTGTGCTGTCTTTGCCGGTGACTGCCAAATATACATTACCGGCTGAATAATTTACGGTATTGTTTTCGATTGTAACCGGAAATCCGTCCACTATGGCGTTGCCGGCTAATATATGTGTCGTCAAGACGCCGGGAGACGGAGTTACGTCGGAAGCCGAAGCGAATTCATGCCCCTGTTTTCCGGCCGAAACGGTGTGGGGCTGATTCGGCGTTACGCCGTAGAATAAAGCCATGCCGGTATCGTAAGTGGCCGTGGCGTTCCAGTCGATCGTGCCGTCGGCTTTCTGGTGCCCTCTGGCTTCGTAAGCCTGAGCCGATGCCGCGCCGGCGTTTTTGGAAATCGATATTTGCACTCCAGCGTCTTCGGGGCCCGCGAGCTGCGGAAAAACATCCGCGGTTACTCTTATGTAAGCTTTTGCCGGATCGAAAGGCCTGGCGGGGCCGAAAACCGTCGTCCATTCGGCTTTAGAAACCTGCGTGAGCGAATGCCGTTCATTTGAATCGACCGTAAATAAGGTTTCGCAGGGAATATATCCGTCCGCGAAACTGGCCATTTTGTATCTTCCGGCCTTAAGGCCGCTGAAACAGTAACTGCCGTCAGGGCCCGTGACGGAGGTTTTATAGATGTCTCCGGGCTCGCTTCCTGCGTCGGGAACTGAAATTAAGATGCAGTTAATTCCGCTTAAGGCGAGGCGGGAGACGGGGCTGGTAATGACGCCCCTTACTTCGTACAGACCGTCAGCGCCGGCGGCGCCGCCCGTGCTTTCGTCGCTTTCATCGAATACGCAGCCGGAAAACAAAAACGAAGCGGCGGCGAAGAATAAAATAGAAGATAATAAAAAATTGAAATTAAAAAGGCTTGAAAATTGTTTTTCTTTTTTCATGAAATCATCCTTTTCGCTGATTTTAAATTTACTAAAAATGAATAAAGCTTTTATTTAGATCGCTTTTTTATAAAGCTCTATAATATCGGAATATCTTAACTTTTTAGCGTTCGGTATGAAAAGCTGGCCGTGGCCGTAAAGCCTTATGACATCGGAAGCGAGCTTATCGAGCTTATCTTCGCTAAGCCCGTATTGGGAAAGTTTTTTATAGGAGCCGAGCCCCGTGAAAAATTCCGTGAAGCAGTCCACTGCATTGGCCGCGCGTTCGAGCTGGCCGTTTAAGTTTTTATAAGCTTTTAAAGGCATAAAACCTTCTTCGGCCATTCTCTTAAAAACTTTAAGGTAAAGCTTTTCGAAACGGTCCGAAGCGTGTTCGAAAGTATACTGCATAAGATGAGGGAAGAGTGCGCCCAGTCCTAGACCGTGCGGCACGTCTAAATACGCGGAAAGCGGGTGCTCCAGATCGTGAAGCGGAAAGTCGCCGCCGCGGCCGACATGCGTTATTCCGGTGAGCGCGAGAAGCGATATATAGAATATGTTTTCATGTTCGCCGATTGAAGCTTCATTGCGGATTATTTTATAGGCGTTTTTTATCAAATCGCAAGCGAGGGTTTCCGTGAGAGAATCCGCAACCGGAGATGAATCGCTTCCGGAGATATATGTTTCTACGAGGTGCGACATGATGTCCGTCACGGCGTAACCCGCCTGCTCTACGGGCAGGTCCAGGCAGAAATCGGGATCTATGATGGCGAGCGACGGCATTATTTCCGGCGATGTAAGCACGGCCTTTTCCCTGGTTTCATCGTTGGAAATGACCGAAAATATAGATATTTCGGCGCCGGAACCGTATCGGGTGGGAATCGTCACTACAGGCAGCGCGCCTGCGACGTGTCTGGTTTCGAAATCGTCCCAGTGGCGGATATAATCCCATATATCGCCTCCGGAAACCGCCAGCGCGGCTGCGGCCTTTGCCGCGTCCATCGCGGAGCCTCCGCCGAAGCCTATTACGAAGTCGCATGCGGAATCGTTTATGATTTTTGCCGCTTCGTTTACTTCGCTCGCGCGTGGGTTGGGAGAGATTTTCGAGCAGATTTCACATGATATTCCGGCCGCCGCGAGCTGATCGTCCAGTTTCGCTATTTTACCAGATTTCTGAAGATAATTCGCGCCGGTAATTATAAGAGCCCGGCCGCCGATGCCGGCGTTTTTTATGAGTTCTCCCGCTTCGCAAAAGACGCCCGAACCGAAAGCGACAGGCGATAATCCGTCCAGTGTAAAACTATCCATGGAGTGGTCTCCGTTCGTTTTTAAATTTTGAAATATTAATTTTAAGCTTACTTTGTTAAATTTAATTATATATTAAGCCGTTAGTGTTGTCAAACTAAATTAACTTGCGATTTTCATGCGGCGCGCGGCCTAACCGCCTGAAGTTTTGAAAAATAAATAAAATCCTCTGTGGCAGATACTTTTACCGCTATTATTATTTTGACAAATCTGATTGATTTTGATATAATAAGACCATATTTTTGGCGGCGAAATACCGTTTGAATCAGGTGCGAAAATGCAGCCTCTTGACTTTAAAAACGCTCATATACTCATAGTAGATGATCAGCCTATAAACGCGGCCGTTCTTAAAAAGATCGTTTCACAGGATAATGCGGCAAAAATTTCTCTGGCTTCCGGCGGCCGCGAAGCGCTTGTGATGCTAAAAAACGACCCTCCGGACCTGGTTCTTATGGATATTTTGATGCCTGAAATGGACGGATTCGAGGTTTGCGAAAAAATAAAAAAAGATCCGGCAACGAGAAATATTCCGGTAATCTTCATAACTTCTCTTAACGACCCTGAAAGCATATCCAGAGGATTCGACTGCGGCGGGATCGATTACATATTAAAGCCGTTCAATTCGCGCGAAGTCCTTTCTCGAGTAAGGGCTCATCTTGGGCTAAAACTTTCCAACGACAACGTTATGGCATTGAGCTCGTGGAAGGACAGGCTTATATCTATACTTTCCCATGACATGCGCGGGCCGTTCTCCAACCTCGTAATGTATTCTGAAATTATGGAAAAAGAGCTGGACGGAGTTGCTCCATATTTTTCAAGCCGCTTCAAAGATATCAAAAATTCGATCGATTCGGTTTGCGATATGATGGAAAACCTTCTGCAATGGTCCAGAGCTCAAAGTTTGGGTCCGCGCCTCAATCCGGAAGCTTTTAAAATTAAGGATATTATCGATGCATGCATCAAATCTTACGCTGCTTATGCGGCTGATAAAAAAATATCGTTGAAATCTGATTTTGCTAGCTCCGATGAAGTATTCGCGGACAGGCTTTTGACAGAAATAATACTCAGAAACCTTATACGCAACGCCATAAAGTTTACCGCTTCAGGCGAAGTAGTCGTAAAGGCATTAGTGGCGGAAGGATTGATTACAATTACCGTCGCCGATACCGGCGTCGGAATCGAGCCTGAAACGTTATCAAGATTATTAGAACGTTCGCAACCTTATTCGACGTCGGGGACCATCAAAGAAAAAGGTTCCGGAATAGGCCTTATGATTTGTAAAGACCTGGCCGCCGTGTGCGGCGGAAAAATAACGGCCAATAGCAGGCACGGTATTGGCAGCGAGTTTTCTTTCACTTTTCCAGGCTTCGGCGGCGATGAAGCGAAAGGAATGCATGAAAAATGAGCTCATTAGATATGCGCACTCTATTGCATTTATCCTTTATAGACGGTTTTCTGCTTGGAGTGATATTTTTATTTTTCAGCAGGATAAAAACCAAATATGCCGGCACTCAGGAGCTAGGCCTTAGCCTGATAATAATTTCCATATCCATGATACTTTTTTCCATGCAAAACATGGTCGGCCCTTTTATTTCTATAGTAGTGGCGAATTGCGTGTGTATAGCCGGAATGGCTCTTATACCTTATGGCCTTAGAAAATTCCTGGGACTCGAGGTCAATTTAAAATATTATGCGGCGTTAATATTTGCGTTTTTTTTAGCCGTTTATTATTACACTTTTATATTGCCGGGATGCTTAAGAAGCCGCATTATAATAATATGCTTAGCGTATTTTTTGATTTTTTACTATTCGTTTCATATATTATTTTTTTTAAATAAAATAGCGGTTTTAAAAAATATTAGCCGCGTGGCTTCCGTCATTTATTTATTCGTCGCTTTATTCGCGCTGTTCAGATTATTTGTTTTTGCGTTTTACCCGTCGCCTCTTTCTTTTAACATGATGAGCTCGCCGCCTGGACTCGAAAAAAATATATACTTGCTTACTCTTATTTTTGGAAACATGTACAGCATAGGATCCTACACTTTATTTATTCTTATGCTCAACTTCAGACTGGAAAGCGAACTTGTCGAAAGCGAAGGCAAGCTTAAAAAACATGTTTGCGAGCTTGAAAAAAGCGATGCGGCCAAGAATAAGTTTATTTCTATAATTTCTCACGACCTTAGAAATCCGGTCGATGGCATTGTGTCGCTTCTATCGATTATGGATGCCGAAAGCGATATTCCTCCGCGTGCGGCTTCGGATATAAAGCTTTTGAAGAAAACATCCGAAGGACTTTCGGCGCTGCTCAAAAATCTCTTGGAATGGGCCAGGGCGCAAACGAGAAATATCGAGTGCAGGCCGGAAAAGATAACGCTGGCGAAATCGATCGATGAAATACTTAAAATATTTGAACTCAGAATTCGGCAGAAAAAAATTGTAATTTCAAATGAAATATCAGGCGACGTTATTGTATTTTCAGATCCGAAAATGTTTTCGACAATACTTAGAAATTTAATGAGTAACGCTATCAAGTTTACTGCTGAAAATGGCAAGATATCTCTTTCGGCTTTTTCAAATAAGGATTTTTCTACTCTTATCATAACCGATACCGGAGTGGGCATGAACGGTGAAACTCTCGATATGCTATTTAAGCCGGGCAGGCCTAATTGCGTTTCAGTTGGAACCGCGGGCGAAAGCGGAACCGGGTTGGGGCTGCTTATATGCAAGGAGTTCGCCGAATTAAATGGGGGCGCAATAAATGTCGCAAGCGAACGCGGGGCGGGCACTTCGGTTAAGCTGAGTTTGCCGGCTCAGAAATGACTTTATTGACGGCCGGCGTATGTAGCTCAAGCCTTTTTGTCATAAAGAAAACAATTGACAGCGGAATGATAAAGTGATAAAATAAGCCGCAAATTCAAAAAATTATTTTAAATTTAAAAAAAATTAAGTTCGATGAAAAATGAAAAATTAAAAATTTTATTAATCGACGATGACGATATACTGGTTGAGGGTCTTACACGGGCTCTTGAATCCGCAGGATTTTCCGTTGAATCTTTAGGCTCTATCAAAGAAGCCGCTAAAAGGCTTGGGCCGGATTATAAACAGGCCGATTTTGACGTAATAATTCTGGATATTTTATTGCCGGACGGCCTTGGCTTCGACTTATTAAAGAAAATAAGGTCCTTCGGATGCACCGTGCCGGTAATAATTCTTTCTTCGCAAAATAATGAGCTGGACAAAATTTCAGGCCTCGATATCGGTGCGGATGATTATATTTGCAAGCCTTTTTCGCTTCTGGAATTGAAATCTCGTATAAAAGCCGCCATAAGAAGGTCAAAAACTTTTAGCGAGATTCCTTTTCGAAAAGCGCCCAAAAAATTCTGCTTTAAAAATTTAGAAGTGAACTTTGAAACCGGCAAAGCGTTTTGCTTTGGAAAATGCATTCATCTAAGCTATACGGAACTAAATATTTTAAAAGTTCTGATAATGAATCCCGAAAGAGTTATCGGCCGCGACGAACTTATAAATCTTGTCTGGGGAAATAATTTTATTGAATCTACGAGTCTTGCGCCTCATATTTCCCGGCTCAGAAAAAAAATTACTCCTTATGAAGAGCTTATCAACAATATTCCAAAAATTGGATATTCTATCAATTTTGAAATTTCCGATAAAACGCCTCTCAAAAAAAAATAATCTGACTTTTCCATCACTTTTTAACTCGAAAAGCCTTATTTGAAGGCTTTTTTTGCGTTTGGAAAAATGCAATAAAAATGCAATGATGATGCAATGACGATGCAAACCTGATGTTGTATATTTATTCGTAATTGCTTAAAAAAATTAACGAGAGTAAAATGCGTGTCAGGAGAAATCACAAGAAAATTCTTATAATAGGCGGCGAGCCTTCGCTTGTTTATTCGCTCGAATGGTTTCTCGATTCGCGCGGATATAGCGCTATTGCGATATTAGATTATTGCGAAGCCATGGCTGCGGTAAATTGCATAAAAAATGGCATGGATCGTTTTAACGCAGTGGTGATCGAAGCCGGGAATCCAGTGATAGATGATTTGAAATTAATCCGCGAATTAAAGACCGTTCATTGCGCGATGCCGGTAATTGTATTAGCATCGGCCTCCGCCGAGCAGCTTGCCGTAAGATATCTCGATTTCGGCGCGGACGGGTTGATGAATATACCATTTTCTCCGCCGGAGCTCGAGGCCAGAGTGAATTCTCTCATAAGAAGGGCGTGTATGAGCGGCAGGCCCTAACGTGAAATTTAATTTATTAACGACGGCGGGAAACGATTCATTAAAATCGAAAAATATATAAAATAACCCGCATCGATTAAGCTTATTCGTTACGTGTCACTATTGAATAATATCTTCAAGAATTATTCGATTCTTAAGAAAAATGGCAAAAAAATAAAATATCAGGAGATGGTTAGATGAATAACGTTTCTCGTAATCACTATTCGTTGGTTATTATACTGTTGTTTGCGTTCATGCTGTCGTTTAATTACGGCTGTGACGACGGCGGCGGCGGCGTTCCGGCCGCGGGCGGAACCCAGACCGGCGTCGCCGAAAAGCAGCTTATAATTGAAGGGCCTATACCGAACGAGATCGCAGAAAACACATCCGTTTTACTTCCTGACGTTCCGGCGGGCGCTAATCACGCCGTCGAATTCGGCGATTCGAAAGAGTTTACGATATCGGTTATAGACCGCGACGACCCCGCTATGGAGCGCGAACTTGCGCCGGTGGTTATAGAAACCAGCGATGACGCGCAGTACAGGTATAAATACAAAACGACCATCAATATAGAGAATGGCAAAAAAACGCCGTTTATAGCCATCAAGAGTAAGATATTGAATAAGGTAGTCCTGTCGAGCATTCCGGGTCAGGTGCCCGCATATTCGGAAATTCCTAAAGACGTGAAAAAACTTTATGTCAAAGGCGTTCTTATCAATTCAGAATCCACTGCGCGAGCGGTTCTGGCCAACGACAATAAAATGGAAATCGGCGTTCCCGTGATAACGCTCAACAGCAACGAGCAATCGCAGGAAGTGGTAGTCCGCGTCCTTGGCGCGAAGGAAAGAACCCTTACCGATCTGGTAATTGAAAACAAGGCGGGAGGAGCGGATGTAATTAGTGAAATGTCCAAAGCCGTTGACGCAATTAAGACGGTGCTTGTAACTACCGAACTCAGCGCCGCCGAAAAGCATTCCATATTCGAGAACACCCGCGAGAAAAATGTCGTGCCCAGCGCGGCCGGCGTGATATCCGATTACGTGCTTACCCTCAAGAACGGCAAGGTGCAGCAGAAGGCTTCGGACCTTTCGATCAATACGAGCATACAAATAGCCGGCACGAAGATAGACGGTCGCACGAGTGTAGCCGTCGTCGAAGGCAGCGCTAAGAATACAGGCTTAAATGCAGACGAAGCGCCGCCGGCGGTCACATGCGTAACTATAACTCCGAAGTCGCTCAATGTCGGCGATGAACTGCAGCTGGCGTTTACGACGAGCAGGCTTCTCATATTCCCGCCTAAAGTAGTAATTTATGACCGTGAGGTGACCGTAACTAAAATCGACGGCACCACATATGTCGCCTCAACCGCAGTCAAAGAATCCGATCCTAAAGACGTGACTTTTAAAATAGACAACCTCGTGGCAGAGAACGGCAAGACCGCTCCGCCCGTAACGGATGTGACCGACGGTAAAAAGCCGGTTATAAACGAAGGCACAACGTCCATCTATCCGCCCGTTTTCGATCCGCCGACCGGCGTTTATAAAATGTCGAAGGTAGTGACGATGTCCTCGCGCACGCCCGGCGCGAATATTTACTTTACCGCCGACGGAAGCGAGCCGTCGGCCTCTAACGGCCAGCTTTTCGCTTCGCCGGTAATAGTTTCGGCCGATACCACCATAAAAGCGGTAGCAGTTAAAGACGGCGCGGCGTCGCTAACCAACCAGGCGGTATATGTGGTTAAAACGCCCGTCGTAAAAGCGGAAGCTCCGCTGTTCAGCTTTTCGGGAGGCAATTACTACAGGGCGCAGAGCGTTGAAATGAAAACGGCAACCGAAGGCGCAGTCATTAAATACACGACGGACGGCACTATCCCTTCCGCAACGAACGGCTACGTTTATTCCACGCCGGTGAACGTCGACAGGCAGATGGTTTTGAAGGCCGTCGCGATCAGGGAAGGCATGCAAGATTCTATTGTCACTTCCGCCGTATACGACGTTAATGTAATTACGCAAACCGCTCCCGCGCCTGTTTTTAATCCGGCGCCCGGCGCGTTCATATCCAGGCAGACCGTAGCCATAGCGAGCGCGGTGAACGGCGCGACCATTAAATATACGCTCGACGGGACAGTTCCGTCGTTCGCCAACGGCATGGTTTACACCTCGCCCATCGTCATTATGGAGCCCGTAACTTTAAAGGCGGTCGTGATCAGTGACGGAATGCAGGATTCTGATGTGCTCAGCGGCTTTTACGACGTAAACATAGTCGGGCCGGTGCTCGAGAGCGCGGCCGAACCGGTGTTTTCGCCCGAAGGAGGGAAATACAATAATTATAACCGTTTCCAGGTTAAGATTATCTCGCAGGTAAAAGGCGCTAAAATCATATACACTACCGACGGCACCACTCCTTCCGCCTCTAACGGCGAGGTTTATTCGGAGCCGATAACGCTCACCCGATCGACTACTTTAAAAGCCTTCGCGGTTAAAGATAAGATGCTCGATTCGGCCGTGGTTACGGCGTTTTATGAGATTAAAAACGACGACGCTCCGCCCGCGCCGCCGGTGATCATCGGCGTAAAAGACGGCGCAATAACGCCTGAAACCGTTTCGCTTTCATGGAACGAGCAGGAAGGCGTCACAAGCTCGGCCCGCCTGCTTAAAAACAATCAATTTTCTCAATATTCTAAAAACGCTATTTTATCCGAAGAGGGCGCTTATACTCTCGAAGTCGGGGTAGTTAAAACTTCAAACAACGCTTCAAACAAAGCGTCTATATCTTTCGCCATCGATAAAAGCCTGCCCGTGGTTCCGGCTATAATGGGAATCGGTACCGGCGAAGTTTCCGCCAGGCCGGTTACGCTTTTCTGGCAGGACGGGTTCCGCACTAAAAGCACGGCCAGACTCGTCAGGAAAAACGGACTGAAATCCGACTACGTAAGCGGTTACGAAATAACCGAAGACGGCGAATATACGCTGGAGCTCTTATCGGTTAACGAAAGAAACGGCCTGACGGCTTTATCTTCGATATCGTTCGCCGTGAATTCGGCGCTGCCCGATGTGCCTTATATTACAGGCGTTTATGACGGCGATGTAGTTTCCGAAGACGTGAGCGCCGACTGGAAGGACGCCGACGGTATAACGCTCGCCGCTAAACTTTCAAAAAACGGCGGCGACGCCTTGGATTATATCAAAAAGACGGCTATTTCCGAATCCGGCTCCTATAAACTGACACTTTATGCTAAAAATAATGCCGGCGGCGCTTCAAACAGCCGCTCGATCGAATTCACGATCGATAAATCGGAACCCGACGCTCCGGTGATCGCGGGCATAGCCGACGGCGCGATAACTTCTTCCGAAGTTAGAATAACATGGGATGACCTCTTAAGCCAGGCAGGCGCCGCTAAACTTTCTAAAACCGGCGATCTGAAGAAGGTCTCTTTTACGGCGGAAATATCTAAAGATTCCGGCCGGTTCGAACCGTACGTTAAAAATACCATTATCAGCGCCAGCGGCAGTTACGTCGTATCTTTGACGGCGGCAAAGCCTAACGGCCGCAAAAAATCATCAAAGCTGTCTTTCGTCATCGACAGAAACGCTCCGGACGCGCCCGTTATTTCCATCAACGATGACGGCAAGGGCCGGACGATCATAAATTGGGAAGAGCAGGACAATATAGAATACTTCGCCGTTCTTTCGAGAGACGGCGGCGTGACTTCGGCCTATACGCGAGAAACGCCGGTCAGCGAAAAAGGTATCTACGCCGTCGCGGTAACGGCCAGACGCATGGACACTAAGTCGGAAACCGTTACGAAGGTATCTTTCAACCGCACTTCAACGGGGCTGGTAGTGGGGCCGAAAGCTCCCGAGCTAACCGGCGTTGAAAACGGCGCCGTCACAGGTTCCGACGTTTCGATCGTCTGGAAAGAGATCGAAGGCGCGATAGTTTCGGCAAGAATAAAAACGAATGGCGGTGAGTTCCTGGAATATAAAAAAGGCTCGATGATAAAAGAAGAAGGCTCTTTCATCGTGGAGGCCGAAGCGGCCGACCCCGCGAGCGGACTTACAGCCAAAAGCGTCGTTTCTTTTATAATAGATAAAAAAGGACCTTACGCTCCTGTGATCGCCGGACTCAGTGACGGCGCCGTAACGGCGGCCGAAGCTAAAATTTCATGGAACGAGCAAAACGGCTGCGAAACTACGGCTAAACTCACTAAAACAGGCCAGCTTAACACGTCTAATTCCGGAAACCAGTATTTTCCAGGGTACCCCGGCATGTATCCGGGCATGGGCATGTATCCCGGCGATTACCATGATCCCTTATATTACCACTATTATTTCTACCGTTTTTATAACTTGAGAAGCAACGCCGATTCAAACGAAACCCAGCGCAGGGAAACCGCATACGAAAAAAATTCGCCGGTGGCCGAGGACGGAGAATATGAACTTGAAGTTACCGCCAGAAAGTTATTGAACGGACTGAGCGCGTCCTCTAAAATCAAGTTTACGCTTGACACAAAATCTCCTGACGCTCCATATATTATGGGAATAGAAAACGGAGCGGTTACGGCGGATGATGTGAAATTATACT
This sequence comes from bacterium, assembly GCA_029571125.1. Taxonomy (GTDB): domain Bacteria; phylum Muiribacteriota; class UBA9980; order UBA9980; family UBA9980; genus UBA9980. The sequence goes on along the minus strand of JAKPTH010000005.1, from coordinate 10,517 downwards.
GGCAGAAATCCGATGGCGTTAAATATTCGGCAAAGCTTGTAAAAGACGGATACATGACGCTGGCTTATGAAAACGCTTCGACGGTAACAGTCGAAGGCGACTATTATCTTGAAGTCGTCGCTACGCGCGAATCTAACGGTAAAACGGCGAGCGCTTCAAAAAAATTCAAAATCGACAGGTCGGCTCCGCCGGTTCCGGCTATCAAAGGCGTCAGCGAAGGCGATTCAACCGCTAAAGATGTCGAAATATCATGGGATGACGTAGAAGCAATGTCGATAGCGGCGAAAACTTCAAAAGACGGCGCGGCCGCGCTTGAATATAAAAAAGGCTCGAAACTCTTAACAGAAGGCGTTTACGCCTTTGAATTAACCGTAACCAATCCCGTTACGAAAGTTTCAAATAAAAAGAAGATTTATTTCACGATCGACAGAAAGAAACCGGATGCGCCCGTCATCAGCGGAATAAGTGACGGCGCGGTTTACTCCTACGATGTAAGCGCCGCGTGGAATACTCAGCCCGGCGTCATTTACAAGGCGTATATAGTTAAGGAATCGGGCGCCACAAACGATTACATTAGCGCGTCCCCCGTCGGCGTCGACGGCGACTACAGGATTTTGGTCACCGCCCTGAAGGCAAACGGCCTTACGAGCGAAGCGTCGGTCAAATTCACGATCGATAAAAAATCGCCGGCTTCTCCTACGATAGAGCTTAAAAACGGTACCGCCGGAGCCCCGGGCGCTCAGGCCCCTTCTTACGGAGGCGTTATAAAGCAGCCCGTAAGCGGCCCTACTATGGTTGGCTGGAACGAACAGGAAGGATGCGTGACAAGCGCGAAAATTTCCAGAAATGGCGCGCAAGCCGTTTCATATGAGAAGGGCTCTCACATAACCGAAGAAGGCAAATACTTCGTCGAAGTCACAGCCATTAAAACGAAGAACGGAATGCAGAGTAAGTCGTCCATGCGTTTCAGCAGAATGCCGGACGGTTTCGACGCGGGCCCTTCGGCCCCGAAGCTCGCGGGCGTTGTTGCGGGTTCGGTTAACTCAAAAGAAGTTGCCGTTTCGTGGCAGGAGGAACCTGGCGTCTCCTATTACGCGAAACTCACTAAAAATAGCGGCAATCCGATAGAATTCGTTAACGGTTCGAAAATTTCGGACGACGGTTCTTACGATCTGGAAGTCACCGCCCGGAAGGTTTCGAACGGGTTGACCAACAGGGCCGCAGTTTCGTTTAAGATCGATAAGGCGCTTCCGGCCGCCCCTGTTATCGAAGGCGTTTCGCCAGAAGGCGTTTCGGCTTCGAATTTGAGCCTCTCCTGGAAGGAAAGCGCGGGCGTTTATTATTCGGCTTCAATAAATAAGAACGATGAAGTTTTAACCAGCTACGGCAACGGTTTTCCGATAACCGAAAACGGCCGCTACGTTCTTGAAGTAACCGCGACGAAGCTGTCTAACGGATTAAAATCTACATCCACGTTGAATTTTACGATAGATAAAAATCCGCCCGAAGAGCCGGTTATATCGGGCGTAGAAACCGGATCGGTAACCCCAAAACCGGTTTCTATTGAATGGAAATCGCAGGAGGGCGTTAAGACGTCCGCTGCAATTTATCGCGACGGCCGAAGCCTGCGTTCCGCCGTAAACGGCATGACTTTGCTCGATGACGGTTCTTACAAAATAGAAGTTACCGCATATAAAGTTTCGAACGGCCTTAGCAGTAAATCGTCGAAATCGTTTATAATCAATAAATCCATGCCCGAGGCGCCCCGCGTTTTCGGCGTGGAAAATCTGAAAGTTTATAATTCGCCCGTTAAACCTTTATGGGAAGAGCAGGCCGGCACTTCCGTACGGGCGAAAATCTCAAAAGACGGCGCGGCGGCGGTTGATTTCATTAAAGGATCCTCAGTGGCCGAAAACGGCAAATTCAAGCTTTCGGTTACGGCTTATGGGACCAACGGCCTTTCAAATGAAACCGCGCTGTCTTTCACTATCGATCAGACGGCGCCGGAAGCTCCCGCTATATCGATAATTTCAAAAGACGGCGCTACGAGCGCGACCTGGACAGAAAATAAAGGCTTTTCATATTCAGCGAAAATATCAAAAACAGGAGGCATCCCTGAAGTATATAGCAACGGCGGACCTATAACCGAAGACGGTTCTTATACGCTCGAACTGACGGCCGTAAAAGATTCTAACGGCCTTTCTGTAAAATCTACGGTCAATTTCACAAGGACCGGGCTTAAAATTGAAAAAGGCCCCGCCGCGCCTCAAGTTAGCGGCGTCGAAAACGGCAGGTATTATAACATGGCGGTGACGCCTTTCTGGAAAGCAATCGACGGAGCGAAGATTTCGGCGCTTTTGACTAAAATAGGAAGTCAGCCTGCGGCTATCGACAATTCAACCAGAATAGCGGAGGACGGCAACTATATTCTTGAAGTCACTGCCACGAATTCCGTTAACGATATCAGCTCGAAAACTCTGGCGGCTTTTATAATAGATACCACCCGCCCTTCGGCCGTTCTTAAGTATAGCGCCAATCCGGCCGCTGAAGGCGTTATGAGAATAACGGCCTCTTATTCGGAGGCGCTATCTAAGTTAAGCGTGCCCAGGATATCCATAAATCAGCCCGGAAGCGCGGACATAAATGGAGCTGCCATGATTCAGGATCCATCCAATCCGGCCAGCTGGTATTACGATTATACCGTCAGGGCGGCGGACGGCCTGGCTTACATGGACGGAGTCGCCACGGTTAAATTGTCCGACGTGTCGGATCCGGCCGGAAATATATCTCAGGCCCCTCAGAACGCCTCTTTTGTTATAAATACTTCCGCGCCGGCGGCTGCGATCAATTATAGTTTCGTTCCAGCCGTTTCTCGGAATATGGCGCAGGGCGCACCGGACAGGAGTCCGGCCGCTTCGAATGCCAATATTTTCAGAGCCGGAAAACTGACCGTGATAGTTTCTTTCGCAAACGACATAAAAACAGGCCAGACGCCTAAAATATTCATCGATCAGCCGGGTTACGCCGACGTCAAGGACCAGCCCATGGTTATGGGCTCGAGCCGCCGCGTATGGACTTACGAGTATTCGATAAAGCCGGAAGACGGTCAGGCGTATATCGACGGCCAGGCCAGCGTTTCGATTTCAAGCGCCATGGACGAATCGGGCAGGGTGTTTTTGCAGCCGGCCAACAGGACATTTACCATAGATACCCGGGAGCCTTCGGTGGAGCTGTCATACAGTTCAAATCCCGCTCCGGCCGGAAAGCTGAAAATTACCGCAAAATATTCCGAAATATTGCAGGAAGGCTGCGTGCCTTATATTTCGATATTCCAGCAGGGCGCCTACGAGTTATCTGACGCCGCAATGACTAGAGGCGCATCTTCCGACGTATGGTCATACGAGTACACCGTTAATGCTTCCGATCTGAAGGAATTTAAAGACGGCAAGGCAATGGTTTTCCTTTCGCCGGTGACCGACGCGGCCGGAAACATTTCAAAGCGCCCTTATAATTCGACATTTCTCATCGGAACCGCTGTGAAAAATTACGCCGTCCTTACTTTCAGCTCCAATCCGGCCAGAGCCGGAAAACTGACCGTGACGGCGGCTTTTAAAGACGATTATCCTGGCGCGAGCGGGCCGCGAATTAATATAGAGCAGCCCGGCAAGGCCGACGTTCAGCAGAAATGGATGTCTCAGGGCGCGAGCCGGAAGATATGGACCTACGATTATGTAATAAACGATAATAACGGCGTTGATTTTATCGACGGTATAGCTACGGTCAGCCTGCTGGATGATATGGGCGGCAAAATAGATATAACCGGCGGGAACACTTTTTCGATAGATACCACGCCGCCGGCAGTTTCATTGCTTTCGCTCAATGACGGCGCCGAAAAGCTTATCGGCGGATCGACCTATACTTTGAAATGGTCGGCTTCCGATTCGGGCGGCCTCGATCCGGCGCCCATTACGATAGCTTTTTATAACGGCCTAAACTGGACTACCGTTGAAACCGGCCTTGCGAACACGGGGACTTATGATTGGAAAGTGCCTTCGGTAGATCTTTCTACGGCAAAGGTGAGCGTCAGCGCGGTGGATAAAGTGGGCAACCGCTCAACTTCGCCGTCGCGCAATCCTTTCACCATAATATCTTCGGGCCCTTCGTGGAGCATGGGATATCCAAAGGCTGAAGCGGCGTCTTCTTCGAGCTTTAAGGTTACGGCAAAATCAGACCGTGCCGGAAAACTTTATTATATAGTATTTCCAGGGTCCGCTGGCATCGCTTCGGTGCCGGCGGCGAACGTGAAGGCCGGAAATATGGAAGGATCCGTCAAAGCAGCTTCCGGCGCGCTCGATATAACCGCGTCCGCCGAGCTTTCGTTTGAAGTGAAAGAATTGAATGCGTCTACTGCATATGACATTTTTCTCGTTTTAGAAGACGCCAACATGTTAATGCAGAAAGCGTCCCAGAAAATCAGCGTGACGACGTTCTCTAAGGGAGTAAACTTCTCTGACGGTTACCCGTCGGCAGGCCAGAGCGGCGAAGGTTATAGTATGAGGATTATAATTAAGTTAATGACCGCCCAGGCTGGAAAGGTTTATATATCGGGTTTCAGGCTGTACACGTTCGAAACCGTTCCCGCGCCTCCGACCGCGGATGAAATTAAAAAGGGTCAATGGCAAAATTACCGGTGCAGGCCTTCAGTCATAAAAATCGACATGACCGCCGGTTCTGAAGTTACCCAGTCGATAGATATGATGATGGTCGATCCGATGATGATGAGGTATATGGACATGCCAGGAATGCAGTCTAATACGAATTACATTCTTTACGCGGTGGCGGAAGACGCGAACGGAAATCTGATGGATAAACCGGTAAAAATAGACTGGAAGGCGCCTTTGGTTAAAGTTTCCATTCCGACTGATTCCAACAGTCTTACCAAAAATTCGATGAGCGCAATTATAAGTTCCGATACGGCCTGCAATGCGTATTATATAGTTTCTAAAAATCCTGAAACCCCTTCGGCCGACCGGATCAAACTCGGCCTCGATGCCTCAGGCGATTCAATGGCGGAAGAATTTGGCATGTTAACTCTGGATGCGAACGTTGAAAAATCTATATCGGTTTCAGGTCTTTCCGAATCTACCCAGTATTATTTTTTCGCTGTAGCCGAAGGTGCTAATAATAGATTTTCATCGGTAGTTTCAAAAAGCCAATATACCAGAGGCCTTGAACCAGTCGTGCTTCCCGGTCATCCGTATTCGATAGACAACTGGAACGCTAAGAGCCGCTGGGGCATCAGCGTAAATTCGCCGGGAACCGTGTATGCGGTGGCGGTGCCGAGAGGATCGAAAGCTCCTTCCGCGGAACAGGTTAAAAGCGGATTGGGCGAGGACGGTAAAGCCGCTCCGGACAAGGGCGCGATCAAGCCGCCGGAATTCAGTTCCAATTATTGGGCGGAAAACGAGCACATATTCTTCACAAAACTCACCCGCTGGGCCGAATACGATATGTATTTCGTTACGGCCGATGTAAATGGAAAACTCTATAAAGTCAACAAGATGGAGTTCATGGCGCGCTGACGCGAAAAACGAAACCGCGGCCGGAAAAGGTTTCCGGCCGCCTTTACGCGCGGGAACTTTTATAAATGAACTCTGATGGAGGTTGGAGAATGAAAAAAATAAATGCGATAAATTCATTGATATTAATTGTTTTGATATTGTTGACGTCATTTTCATCCGGCTGCGGCGGCGGAGGCGGCGGTTCGGTATCGTCGCCCGGCGGCGGGGCCGGGTCAGGCCCGTCAATAACGCTCGAAGGTGAAATAGATCCTGTTTCGCTCGGAATCGACGTTTCAGCGTTTTCTGCGTCCGGGAGGTCTTTCTCCGGTGCGGCCGATTTATCTCGATTTTCACTCGTAGTGCTCGAAAACAAAGCCTATATGGATTTTAGAAGATCAATTGCGGATAGTGCGGCCTCTTCGATGAGCGGGTATGCTTACTCGCCTTCTTTTCAGGAATCAGGCGATTTCGGCCGTCTGCTTAATTCCGGCGCGGTTATCGCGAGTTCCGATAAAATAAACGCGGTTGATGGAAAGCTGAATTACGCTATTGATATTCCGATCAACGATAACGCTCCGGACGCCACGATCGCGCTGGTCGATAAAAATACCGGTATGGCGATGCTTTCGGCGCCGCTCGGATGCCTGCCGGATAAATCGTTTTTCGCATCAGATTCAGGCGCGGCGGCAGCTTCAGGCGTTTCGCGCGCCATTAATTACGGTTATGACAATTTAATAATTAAAGATTTCGAAATCAACAGCCAGACTACGGTACTTTCAATGGCCAATATCGAAAATAATATAAGTTCGAATATTAATTTTTTTTCTTCGGCCGTTAAAAAGATTGCCGGTGAGAATACTTCAAAAAATAAGGTCTTTTCTTCAAAAGATTCGGCCGTGACGAATATCTCGACCGTCAAAAAAGTGGTCGGCGCATGGTTCAAAGATACGTCGAGCGTTAATAAGTTTTCTAACGCGGTTACGACGGTAAATAAAGTTTTTAATTCGAACAGTGTGCCTAAAGATAATCAAAAAACCCTGGCATCGCTGCTTAAGTCGAAAACCAGCCTTATCGGCGGCACGCTGGACTGCTTTACTAATTGCATTAAAAACGATTCTATAGTTAAGAGCGTTGTGAATTTAACCACTTCAATTAATATAGGCGGAACGGTTATTGATTCACGTTCATCCAGTACAATCTTAAATAAAGTATTTTCGAAAATCACCTCGAAACCAGCCGATTTGAACCCGCCGCGTCTTAAATCCGTAACGGTTTCGCCCTCTGCGGCCGCCGCAGGTGAAACAGTTACGCTATCAATAAAAAGCGATATGCCGCTCGCCGCGGAGCCGGCAGTTTATATGTTCGGCCGTAAAGCGGCGGTTTATAAAATATCCGATTCCGAATATGCCGCACGCGTCGATCTAAATTCAGACGATAAAACTTTTAGTTTTTCGATTAACCCGGTTATAGGCATGAATGGAAAAACATCGCTCGGAGTCATCGTTACGACTACCGATGCTTCGAAGGTGACTATTTTGCAATCCTCGGCCATAGCAGCTACTGCCGCAGAGCCGCCCGCCGGAACTTATGATGAGGCAGTTAAAGTCGTGCTCGCGACTAAAACGCCGGGAGCGTTCATTAGATACACGACCGACGGCACGACGCCTTCCGTGAGCGTCGGAACCATATATCAGGATGGAATTCTGGTTAATTCGAATATGGTAATAAATGCCGTCGCGGTTTTAAACGGCTCGCAATCTTTAGTTATGACGGCATCTTACCGTATTATGACTCCGCCGCCGAAAGTTTCGGCGCCGAGCTTTAATATAGCCGGCGGTTCGTATAACCGCGCGCAGACCGTTGCTATAACAACCGTTACGCCGGGCGCCTCGATCCGCTATACTTTAGACGGGACCGCGCCCGCAAAAACGAACGGGATTCTTTATTCCTCGCCGGTAGCGATAAAAGAAAGCGCGGAGCTCAACGCGGCGGCTTTCGCAGATAACATGAGCGATTCTTCGGTTACGACGGCGTATTATGAAATAGATAATTCGCCGCTCGAACAGGTCGCCGCGCCCGTTATAAGGCCGGCCGGCGGCGTTTATGACAAACCGCAGGCGATATCGATTTCATGCGCGACGCCGGGCGTTTCTATTCGATATACTTTAGACGAAAGCGTTCCGTCATTTTCTGAAGGCTCGCTTTATTCTTCGTCGTTTATGCTTGATAAAAGCGCTGCGATCAAAGCTATAGCCTTTAAAACCGGGATGGGCGATTCGGATATAGCTACGGCTTCGTTTGAAATAACCGGTGAAGTGCCGGCAGGCCAGCCTTCGGTTTTGAGTGAAATCGAGCCAAGGCGAGACGGCTCGGCGGTCAACTCCGACTTCGACGTCGTCGTCGCGGCCGCCTCAGGCTGGCGCGTCGCTGCGGCGGTTTCGGGTGTCAACGTCCTCGACGGCGTTACTTCGGTTACGGCGGTTAATAACATGGCGGTATTGCCTGTGGCCATATCGAAACTCGTCGAAGGCGCGACCTGCGAGATTAAAATAACGGCCGCGGGCGCCGCAGGCGAGTCTAAAGGCGAATTGAGCGTGCGCGTGAAAAAAGATACCATCGCTCCGCGCCGTTATAAATTATCGGCAGCTTCGTCGAATTCCGGCGGGCCTTCCATCGCGGAGCTCGGCGACAGGATAGTGATTTCGCTTTCGACCGACGAGCCCGTAAAAAATTTGTCAGCCGCCATGATGAATAAGCCCGTTACTATAAGAAATACGGATTCAAGCAATTGGACGGTCGCAAGATATCTGGACGGCTCAGAGGACTCGGCCGATTTCGATTTCATAATCAATTTTACCGATCTGGCCGGAAATAAAGTCTCGTACCCGCTGACTAAAAAGGACATCAACGAAGGCGAAGTCCCGGTCATTAAAAAGGGGCCCGGAAATTCCTCTATTAATATCTTCAGAAAAGAAGGCGTTAATAAACTTTATCTTTCAGCCGTGCCGGCGGAAATGGAATATTGCCTGGACGGCGTTTCCGAAAAGACTCCCGTCACCTGGTACGACGGCGCAGGCGTCGAAGTCGATTTGAGCGCGGTGGCCGGATCTAAGTATATTTTCGTCCGTCAGAAAGGTTTTTCGGCTTCTACTCAATGCCTTGGAAAGATACTGGCAGCTCCGGCCTACGGTATTGACGAATTTAAATCAAATAACAGATGGGCATTTGACGCTTCAACCGGGGCGGTAATCCTTACCGGCTTCAATGACGGCGTGAAAGACCTTGATGAAAGCATATTTTCCATTCATATTTATTCGGGCGCATCAACGGGGGCTGGAACTCTGGTGATGCAGTATTATATCGATAAAGTGGAACCGGGTTTCACCGGAAAGGTTATTGTGCCGTCTTATTTAAAGCCTTCATGGACGGGCGGCGAATTTGTAAGTTTCTATTTGAAATCCAATAATGGAACGCCTTATATTACCGAAGACGACATATACATTCAGCCCGCGGCGGGGGTTGCCGTGAAATCGGCTCCTCTGAATTCATCGGCTGACGGAGAAATGAATTTCATTTACGACGGCCGTTCGAATCGGGTCGTTTTTCAGCGCGGCGCAACGGCTCTGGCTGAAATCACGCCTCTGGTTTCCTTAAATGGCAGGGATATTGTAAGGCTTGATAAGCCGATCGTTTCCGGCGCCTCAAGGTCCTTCGAACTTCCTTTCCAGCCGGCGGCGGGGGCTGAAATATCCGTTTCACTGGAATATAAAGACGGAAGCGTCAGCGGCGCGGCGAAGTTTACGGCGTCCGACGCTCCGGCCAACATGGCGGAAGGCTTTGGCAATTTCAGCGTAAAGGCTTTGCTGGGGCAGATCGCGATTACGAATTTCGACAGCGGCCGCGACGGTTATACGGCTTTCGCATCAACCGACAACGGTTTGAACTGGAAAGAGCTCGGAAAGATAAGCGCCAATGTGGGTCAGAATTTTAATATTACGATGACGGCCTCCAGCAGAATTAAACTGGCTATACGCGATAAAAACGGAAATTTCTCACGCACTCAGCCGGAAGGCATTTCGATCATGCCGGCGCCGGTCAACGCGGCGGCCGGCGATAAAGCTTTTCTGGTCCTCGGTCATGAAAAAAAGCTGGAAGTGGATAATTCAAACGGGGCGTTGAACGGCTTTAACCTGCTGTATTCTCTGGACGGCGGGGCCAGCTGGAGTTCAACCGAAGCCGTTGCCGGCGAAGGAAGGCGGAAACTAACCCTTCCTGAATTAATACGTTCAGGAAGCGCAGTCAAAATAGCTCTTCTTGAATGGAAGACCGGTAACGCTTCGTTAGCGTCGACGGATTATTTACTTAAATCGGCGTCCAATCGTCTGAGTGGAGCCGTCGCGGGCGATTTTACCGTCAATACGGCGCTGAAAAAAGTAGCGGTCAATAATTCCGGCGGCGCGCTCAGCGGCTATACGGTTTACGTCAACGGCGCGCAGGCCGGAAAAATAAGCGCCGACGAGGAAAGTAACGCATTCGCTTACGAATCAGGCGCGTCGGATGAAGTGGAGTTGTATTATGCCGAACCGGGCGGGAACACATGGCTTACGGCAAAATCGAAGCCGGTCATGAAACCGCGCAATAATAAAATTACCGACGGCGATTTCTTCGTGAACGCTGCCGGCGGCAAAATTACCTTCAAGAATTCTTCAGGCAAAGCTGCCGGGCATGTTCCCCTTGTTTCGCTCGACGGCGGCAAAATATGGAAAGATATAGGGCCGGCGCTCGGTTCCGGCGACAACGAATTCGCGCTCAAAGTATCGCCTGGCGATAAGGTATGCGCGGCGTTCGGCGATTCAAACGGCAATATAGGCGCAGCGTCGGAATTTTATAATGCAGTCGTTCCGAAATTGAATGCGCCCGTTAAAATGCTGCTTGCCGGCGACGGCGGCGCGGACG
>JAKPTH010000691.1 GCA_029571125.1 bacterium | reverse complement strand
CAATATTTTCAATTTTTTATTCGGCATTAAAAATACCGCCTATATCGGAACCGAGGTCATCGTTACCGGATGGTACAGAAGGGCACCGGTTCCGTATTTTGAAATATATAAAATGCAGGCTTACGATGGAATAAATAACTGCTATATTTATTGGTATAAGATAATATTCGCTGTATTTTTAACCGGTCTCGGAATATTTTTAATGGCCGGAATCTAACCGGAGGTGTTTCGCTTTTATGTTTAATTTAGCTTACGCGGATATGAGCCTTACTATCGTAATACTTTTATTCCTTTCATTTTTTTCGCTTTCTTTTTATCTCGAAAAATTATATGCGATTACAGTCTTCGGCAAAAAGAACGGCGCCGATTTAAAGATGATTTCGGCCGCCGTTTTCGGACCGGCCGGCGATGCTGATTCTGCCGACGTGAAAGAGCTTTTCGCAAGGCTCATAAGCGAAAAAAATCTTCCTCTGACTAAAAGCTCCGCCGGCCTTATATTTAATTACGATATCGAAGCCGACCTCGCGGCCGAAAGGATAAAAGTCTCAATTGCAAAACTTGGCTCTATAGCGGTCCTTGCGCCTTATATAGGCCTTTTCGGAACCGTCATGGGAATTATAGAGGCCTTCGCGGCGATTGCCGGGAGCGGCTCATCTAGTTTCGCTTTCGTTTCAAAAGGCATATCCGAAGCTCTTGTCGCCACCGCGGCGGGATTGCTTCTCGCCATCATGGCGTCGTTTTTTTACAATCACCTTACTTCCAGGCTGAAGCTGATACAGACATATAAAGACTGTTTTATAGAAAGGCTCAATAACGAATTGCGCGAAAGCGGTGTGAAATGAAAAGGCGCGGCCGCCATGGCGAAGACTTTATCGCCGAGATCAACATAACTCCTTTTACCGACGTGGTTCTCGTGCTTCTTATAATTTTCATGGTCGCGGCGCCTTACATACCTAAAAACGCCATGACTTTGAGTCTGCCCGAATCTAAAGAAGCCCCGGAATTTAAAAACGACGGCAAAAAAGTTTACGATATTATAGTTTTAAGTTCTTCGGAGGTGGGGCTTAACGAAAGCACCATGCCCGTAGAGCTTCTTGGAAAAAGCATAGAGGCCGCCGCTTCGGGAGCCGCCGATGAAATCTTTACGGTTTCGGCCGGGGCGTCCGCCAGCTATCAGCACGTAATTAACGTTCTGGACGTTTTAAAAAAGGCCGGAATAAAAGACGTGTTTCTGAAAACCGAAGCGGCCGGAAACTTTAAATAATAAAAAATGAAGGCTTTATTAAATAATTTTTTATGGTCAAGGTAGAAACTAATTACATTATTTTAATATACTTATATTCCTTCGTGGCGCATATTGTTATTATATCTTCGATAGCGTCGTTCGCCGCCGGAAAAAATACGTCCCTTCAAAACGCTCTTGAAATATCTTCGAATAAAAAGCCGCCTTTTTCTTTTAAAGTGTCTCTGACCGGCCGGCGCGGCAATTCATTCGATGAATCTAAAATAGACGCCGGCGCGCAACTCGATAAAATAAAAAGGCTCTTTTCCGCAAGCGCCGGATTCGTCGATAGAAGCTTCGCGGCGCAGGAAAAACCGGCCGTAAAAAAAAACGCCGTAAAACGACCGGCGGTCAAGCGTATGGAAAAAATGCCGGTTAAAAAGTATTTGCCGGATAAAAAAACGCCGGAAAATCGTGCGCCTTTAAACGCGAAACCGCCTGCAGGCGGAACCGAAAGCGTCGCCGCTGACGCAGGAGCGTCCGCTTACGGCTCGCCGTCGGGCGAATCTAAAACCGAAGTTTTTGGAAGCCTGTCCGGAGCGGAAAACAAGGGTTCCAGCCTGGCCGGCTCGCCTTCAGGCGATACGGACCCGTCTATAGAACTTAAAAGCATAGAAATTTTCAAGGCGATAGTCGGCGATAAAATAAGGGCGAATATAAAATACCCGCAAAGCTGCCGCAGGCTTGGAATAGAAGGCTCGGTCAGGGTCCGCTTCGAAATATCTTCGTCGGGAAGCGTCGGCGGCGTTGAAATATTATCGTCGTCTAACAACGAAGATATCGACGCGTCGGCGGTGGAAGCCGTAAAAAACAGCGTCCCTTTTCTTCCTTATCCGCGCGACACGTCTAAATCTTTTATCACATTCGTTCTTCCGCTTAACTACAGGCTAAATTAAATGTAATAAATGCAGATGAATATAATATCGAGGCAATCCGTATTCAGTATTTTTTTATTACTAAATCATAACTTTATGATATTGCGGTTTTACCGGCCTGCATTATTCCGCGCTTGTTTTAAACGGCGTTTTTAATTCATTGGGTGCGCGTTCAGTCGTTACGTCTATATCTTTTTCAAGTACCGGATCGGACTGTTTCCTTGTGTCCTGGGCGATTTCTGCGGCGGCGTTAGAGGTTGCACCGGCGCTGCCGTTTGGCTGCGAAACCGCGCCTTTGTTGAGTTCCGCTTCCGCGCTTTCGCCGGCAGCCGGGGGGGTGTTTACTGCTTCGGTGCCTTCGCGGTGCCATTTGGCATATTCTGAATAATTGTCGGTAGAAGGATAATCCGCCGGTTCAGGCCGTTCGGAAGGAGGATTAATGGCAGGTTCTTCGTTTGGCGGCGGCAGCGGTTTATCCGTGACAGGAAAAGCCGGTTCGGCCGGAGGGTTCGCGGCAGGCTGCACGGGAGCCGGCGGCTCGGCCGCGGGCGGATTAACCGGCGCTATAGGCCTGTTTACAGCCTGATCGGCAGGCCTTGCCGGAGGCTTGTTAAGCTTCACGTCTATTACGTCTATGTCGTTTTTTCTTCCGCCTTTTGTGGATATGTTTATGTCGCCGCCCTGATTTTGCGCATTAATGTCGTTTTTTCTTCCGCCTTTAGTATTGATGGCCAGGTTGCCGTCCTGATTATCGACGTTCAAGATATTTTTACGGCCGTTTTTTATATTCAGGTTCATGTCTCCGGATTCGTTTTCAACGTTTATAACGTTTTTCTTTCCGCCTTTAACGTTTAAATTCATATCGCCTTGATCGTTATCGACGTTGACGATATTTTTTTTGCCGCCTTTTATGGTAAGATCGAGGGCATCGGCTCCGTCTTTGCTTTCGAAAATATTAACGTCCACGCCTTTTACGCCCTGCATTTTAAGCAGCACACCTCCGGCCAGCGCGCCGCCGCCGCCGCCGCCGAGTACTTTTGCGGCAACCTGAGTCATATCTATGTCCAGATCTCCGCCGTTCTTTTTCAATTCTTTTTTGCCTTTATTAGTGAGCGAAACTACGACGTCGCCATTTTTCTTTTCTTTTATTTTCAGAAGGTCGATATCGCTTTTTACGTTCTTGTCGACGTCTTTCAATTCAAAGCCTTTTTCGGAGCCCGTCACTTCCGTCGAATTTTTACGGCCGTTTTTGGCGTCGATATCGACTTTGTTTTGGGTGTTATTTACCGTTATATCGTTCTTTTTACCGCCTTTTGTATTTACATCGACTTCCGCTTCGTTGTTTTTTATCACGATATCGTTTTTTTTGCCTTTTTTAGTATCGACTTCGACGTTGCTTTGATTGGCTTCGACTATTATATCGTTTTTCTTTCCGTTTTTGGTATCTACGTTTATGCCTCCGGCGTTATTATTAATTATAACGTCGTTGTTTTTGCCTTTTTGCGTATTGACTTTGACGATGTCTTTATTGTCCTTTACGTCCACGTTATTGTTTTTTCCGGCGTTCACGTTGACTTCGGCCGGTTTAGCATTATTGCTTACCGTGACTTTATTATTGGCGGGTTTTGCCGCGAACGAGCGCCCTTCGAACGGGCGGCAAGTCAACAACGATAATGCTATCAGCACCGTGAATAAAACAGATCCCCAATTTTTTTTTGCCATAAAATTACCTCCTGCATGTTTGTGTTTTTAAATTTTTATAAATTTTAGCGAGTTATTTTCATGTTTTTAACTTACATATTGCCGCCTATTTTAATACCCTGCGGCGTTACTTTTATCGACGGATTGGAAATTATATCTATATCGATGTCGCCTTTGCTCGTGACCGCGCTGAAACGCGGCTCTATCGGCAGTATTTTGTAACATGGAAGCCAGAATTTTCCGGCTCCGCCTCCGGATTTCATGTAATATGAAAACAGGCTTAAATTAACTTCGAGTTTAGAGTTAGTCGTATGCACTATTTTAGATCGTATTATCCGCGGCGGATTTTTGGACCTTATGTCGGGGACTTCGCTTACGGGTTTGCCGTTTTGGTCGCAGATTTCAAATTCATAGCGCTTAAAAATATTTTTTCTGGAAATTTTAATGGTTTCCTGCTTTCCCAGTTTGGCGCCGCTTTCAATTGTATAATACCGCTTGACTAAATTATTACCTTCGAATAAATAAGACACGCCGGAATAAATTAAGAGCCCTTTTTCGTCGACGCCGTTTACTACCGTAAACTTTAATGATCGATCGGCCGGATCGAAACGCATAAAAGTGCTCCTGTCGTCATAGAATTCTATCACGGTCTGAAGATCGGCCCTTATGTTATGCAGCACGTAAGACATTTCCTGTATGGCGTCGATATTTTTAACTCCCCTCTCGCTGCTTATGAAGCCGTTGAAAATGAAAGCGTAAATCATCGAAATGAGAAGAATCAATATAGTCGCCGCCGATAGTATTTCGATCAAAGTCATGCCGCGGTAATTTTTCATAATATGCTGCCCGCCTTTATTCTTTGCTTACCAGGACCAACGTTTTCATTTCCCTTTTTTTTCCGCCTGGCGGATTATAACTTACGGCTGCCGTAACCATTTTTACTTTCATATTTTTTTTAAAATTTTCCATTGAGTAAAAGTCCATTTCACCTGTTTCAACCTGTCTGACCTTAAGGTTTACGCCTGTAATTTTAAGCTCCCGCCTGTATTCGCCGGGCGCTTTAGATATTTGAGAAGATAGCTTTACGGCGAAAGCGTTTTTAGAATTTGAAATATCTTCCTCGCTAAGGTAGCCGGGTATTTCGTCGTAAGGGAAAGCCAGTATGGAGTCTATAATTTCATTTGCATAGTTGAGGAGCATTACGTCTTCGACTGTGGAAGATATATCGCTCGTCGTGGATGTAAAGAGGCCGAGAATAGGAAACAGCCCCACGGCAATTACGACGATTACGACCATTATTTCTACGAATGTGAATCCGTTCGGGTCGCCCCCGGCCGTTCTGGATCTAGTAATCATTAGACACCTTCCAGTAAGTTTTTTTAGACGCTATGTGGTATTTATAATGCCGCCGGTAGTTTTTAAGATCGCACGGGTTCAGCGCGGGATCGTAAATTACAGTTACCCTGTCGAATCCTTCGATTGATTTGCCGCTGTTGACGGAACTTAATACCGGAGTCATCAATTGCGAAGCGCCGGCCGCCTTGAAAAGACTGCCATTTTTCGATAAATCGAAATCGATTCCTCCCATGACCATATTGCCGAAAACTTGAAAGTAATCGATATTTTTTAAAATACTGCCTTTTAACGCGCAAAGTGAAGCCGCGATTTGAGCGCCTGAAATAGTTAAATTTCCTTCCATTGAAATAACGGACATGGTGCATTTATTTTCAAAAGCAGCGGGGCTTTTAGATATTTTTGGCAATTTGACGCCGTTTTTAAAAATGAGCATGGTGTTTTGATGGAATATAATTTCTTTTACCTGGCCGCTTTGAGTCAAATCGGTTTCGGACGCAACGTCGAAATAATAAACTCCGCCTTCGGTAATATTTAAAGCTTTTGAGCCGCCAGCAGAGCTGACGGTAAAATATTTTTTGAAATCGTCGAAATCGTCGAATATATAACCGGCTTTCTGGCGGATATCGTATTCTGAAAGCGCCTGCCGTGAAGGATCGAGGCCCATCGGGTTAGCGTAATCGTCCGCGTGGAGTTTAACCGCCCTCAGGTTTCCCTTGAACAAGCCGTTTTTAAATATGTCGAAAGAGCGTTCGCCTTTATCGCCGAACTGATAAATTTCGAGATTGTTCGCGTGATAGCAGCCGCCTTTATTATAAAAAAACTCTTCGTCGTCCTGCGCGGCCGTGGAGCCGAGCGAACGCACGAAGCTTTTTTTCAGGGTATATTTGTCGGACGGCATGATGACTCCGCCCTTGGGTTGAGAATTGGCGAATATCCAGTCGTTGCT
>JAKPTH010000629.1 GCA_029571125.1 bacterium | reverse complement strand
TTTTAGATAAATACACGGCCGAGCTCGCATCCTGCATGGCTCAGCTTTATCCCGATTACCGCGCGCAGGCCGACGTGGTCATAGCGCCCCCCGCGCCTCTCGTGGCGATAGCTTACGGCCTTTCGGCGAAAAAAACGGTTTATTCTGTGGCCGGCCAGAATTCTTATATTAAAGAATCGGGCGCTTTCACGGGCGAAACTTCGCCTTACCTGCTCAAGGAATGCGGGGCCGATTACGTTATCATAGGCCATTCCGAGCGCAGAAAACTTTTCGGCGAAACGGACGCGATGGTGGCTCAAAAATTAAAAATAGCCATCGACGCCGGGCTCGCTCCCATAATGTGCCTCGGCGAAAATCTGGAAGAGCGCAAAACCGGAAAAACTTTCGCCGTCATAAGCCAGATGCTCACTGCGCTTTACGCTATACCCATAGAATACGCAAAAAAAGTCATCCTCGCCTACGAACCGGTATGGGCCATAGGAACCGGAATGAACGCTTCGAGCGAGCAGATTGCCGAGGTATGCGCTTTTATCCGTAAAAATATAATGGAAAAATTAGGGGTAGACTTTTCGAACGCCATAAGGATTTTATACGGCGGGTCGGTAAACGAGACGAACGCGCTTGAAATAGCCGTCATTAAAGGCATCGACGGCGCGCTGGTCGGCGGAGCCTCCCTGAAAGCCGTAAATTTCGCGAAAATAATTTCGGCTTTCAAGCCGGACAGGCGTTCAGGCAATTAATTAATTAGAAAAGGTGGTAACATGTCTTTTCAAAATTTTATAGACACCCTGCTCGAAAAAATGAAAACGACCATCAAAACCGAATCGGTCGTGGGCGATCCCATAGCCGTGGGCGATATAACCATACTGCCCATAGCCAAGGTCACATTCGGTTTCGGCGCCGGCGGAGAAGACCTCGATAAAAACAAAGGGTTCGGCGGCGGATCGGGCGGCGGCGCCACAATAACTCCGATAGGGTTTTTAATAGTCAAAAACGGAGAGGTAAACCTGGTTCCCGTACATGAAAAAGAAACCCTTTTCGATAAGCTTATAGACCCCGCTTCATACGATAAACTCGAAAAAGTATTCGACAAGCTTAAAGACAAGGTCAAAAAAGAGATTAAAAAATCAAAAAAATCCGGAAGCGAAGAAGACGCTCAATAGATAACAAGCTCTATATAAACGGGCCAACGGTTAACGGCTGTAAGGGATAGCTTCGGCAAAAACTTTCAGCCGTTATATCGTAAATTAAATGAATAGCGGTTTTATAAGTTGAAGATAATAACCACCCATCAAAACCCAACGTTCGACTCCATAGCTGGCGTATTCGCGGCTTCATTGCTCAACAGGGACGCGTTGGTGGTCCTGCCTAAAAAACTCGAGCGCGTCCAGAAGAACTTTTTATCGCTGCACTTCAAACCCGGCGATTTTATTTACGACGACGAGCTGGACTGCTCGAGGGTCTCCGAAGCCACTTTAATATGCGTTAAAAGCCCGCACAGAATAGCCCCGATAGCTAAAATATTAGACAATCCCAATATACTGGTGGCGGTCATAGACAAATCCCCGGCCATAAAATGCGAAATACAGGCCGATTCGTTTATTGAAGCCGAAACGGGTTCGGTTACCGCGCTCATATGCAGGGAGCTCTTCGAACGCGGAGTAAATATAGATCCGGTTTACGCGACTCTTTTCGCCCTCGGAATACACGAAATAACCGGCTCGCTTTTATACCCCAACACCAGCGGGGCAGATATCACCTGCCTCGCGGAGCTTTTCAAAAGAGGAGTTAACCTTAAGACCGTCAATTTTTTTCTCAGGGAAGACGGGCTTTCAAATATACAGAAGGCCGTGCTGGACGAGCTCGTAAAGTCACGGCGCATAATAAATATGAACGGTTTCGAAATAAATTTTTATTTCGCCGAAAGCCATAAGTTCATATATA
>JAKPTH010000602.1 GCA_029571125.1 bacterium | reverse complement strand
AATCCGGCGTTATCCGGCGTCACGGTCTTAACCTGGCGCCAGTTCAGGCCGTCGGACGAGCACCATATATCGTTGTAATATTTTTCATTTTCGCCGTAGCCTCCAATGAGCCATATTCTGTCTTTAAAAACTATAACGGCGTGTCCGCGGCGGGGCGCGAACGGGGCTTTTTCGGCAACCTTTTCCCATCTGATACCGTCGGGCGAGCGCCAGACGTCATTTTTATATTTTTCGCCGTCGTAGCCGCCTATTAAGTAAATGTTATTGTCGAAAACGGCGGCGCCGTGTCCTACGCGAGGGCTGAAAGAAGTTTCGCCGGTTATGCATGTCCACTGGGCGCCCGTAACCGAGCACCACACGTCATTTTTGTAACCGCTGCTAAAGCCGCCGATGACGAATAGCTTTCTGCCGAAGCCGTCGTCAAAAACCACGCTGGCATGCGAGTCGCGCACTCCGAATTTGACGCTTTCGGTTTCGTTTCTAGTTATTTCAACCCATGTAGTGCCGTCAGAAGAATACCAGACGTCGTTTTTGGATTTATTGAAAAATCCGCCCATTATCCACATTTTATCGTCATAAACGGCGCCTGCGTATGAATAACGGACGCTGGCGTAATGGTTTTGTGAAATTTCCACTTCGGAGCTGCCGCTTTCCGGATCGCATTCCACTATGGTAACGTCGTTATAATAATTAGGGCTTCCGGCCCAGCCGCCTATTATAAACATTTTACCGTTCAGGCACATATGGCCGTGGCCTTCGCGCGGCCAGATTTCGGGCATGAGTTTGACTTCTAAAAGCGAGTTGTCTATTTGAAAAGCTTTCGACACCCCGGCGCCGCCTCTGGCTTTAGCTTCTACTGGAGATAATTTTAGATAAATTTTAGAGCTTACCATAAGATCGCTCGAAGGGTCCCATATCATTTTTTTATTTTTACCCGGTTTAACGTTTACGACCTCGCCGCGCAGATCGTTCACTTTATTATCTTCGTAAAAATTCTCGCCGTCGAGCGAGTAATAAACCTCAACGGTGCACAAGCCGTCATTAACGGCTTCGAGATCGTATGTAATCTGATATGTTTCTCCCTTATCGCGGGCCACTTTTACATTCGCGATCGAGCAAAGGCCGCTGTTATTGACTTTAAAAGGCCCGTAATCAGACGCAGGTCCGCGGCCTGATTTGTCGGACGCGGCGATTCTGATAAAAGTCTGATCGCAATCTTTTAAGAAGTCGGACGCGGACGACCACTTAACTGATTTAACCGTACCGCCTGATTTTACCTTCTTAAGCTCACCGGAAATGTTTTTGGTGACCGAAAAATTAGCGCCGTTATCCACGGAGTACATCAGTTCTATATCGCAGTCGTCGCCGTCCGGATCGAACATATCAAAATTTACTGATATATCGCCATAGTCGGGGCTAACGGATATATTTGAAATTACGGGCGGGCGGTTGTTGAATACCTTAAAATGCTCTGAAACGGAATCGGCGCTTTTAAGGTTGCCGTCGTCGGCGGACAATTTAACGATAACCGAATCGTAGTCGCGGCTGAAATCGAGGCGGGATTTCCATATTATTTTTCTGCCTTCGCCCGGCTGAACGCTTTTAATGTCACCGGACGCATTGACGCTCTTGACGAATTCTTTAGCGTCCGGCGTAAGATACCATAGTTTAATTTCGCAAGTGTTTTTCTCCGCATCGTACAGGTCGTATGATATGGAAATTTCATCGGAATCGCCTGAGGTTTTTATATTGGTTATAACCGGAGCGGCGTTATTATTAACGCTGAAAATTTCGCCCGCGGCTTCGTATCCTTTGGTATATCTGTCGTAGGGTATTATTTTAAGGCGCGTTTTTTCTTCGCTCGTATGAAAATCGCGATGGGAAAGCCATTTGATAGTTTTAGCGCGGCCGGGTTTCAGTGGAATTTCAGCGCATGTAAAATTTGAAGTTTTAAAGAAATTATTACCGCCGTCTATAGAAAAATACACTTCGACGGTGCATTCATGATTATCGGCATCGATAAGATCGAATTTAACTTCGATTTCATTCGATCCGACGCCGCATATTATATTTGAAACTCCGGGCGCGCGGTTGTTCCTGATTGAAAAAGGCGGGCTGATCATGGGTTTTCCGTATTTCAAAGGCATCTGCGAGGCGGTAAGTTTAACCCGGACTCCGTCGTAATCGCCGTTAAGTTCGGGTCTGGTTTTCCATTTGATCATTCGACGCACGCCGGGGCGCACTGAGGATATTTCACCGGTTATATTGCCGCGGCCTGAAAAAGTGAGGCCGTTATCGAGCGAATAGTTAAATTCGACGCCGCATGTATCCATTTCTTCGTCGATCAGGTCGTAGTAAATGACTATTTCGCCGGAAATATCGGCCGGGTATATATTTTCAACTTTAGGCGGCCTGTTGTTATTTAATTTAACGGGTCCATATATAGATTTATTACCGTAACCGGTTCCGTCGAAAGCCGTCAGCTCGATATAAAGCGTATCGGTATCCAGTTTGAGGTCGTTTCGAGAATTCCACTTTAATTTGAGGTTATCGGCGGGTTTGACGCTGTTGATATCGCCGGAAACCGAGGTGGTGCGGATAAATTTTTTAGAGTCGATCGAATAGCTCGCTTCGATCAGGCACAAATTTTCGTCGCTATCGGAAAGGGAATATTCGATTTCGATCTCGTTAGAATCGCCGACGATATTTTTTATTTTAACTTCAGGGCGCCGCAGGTTATTAAAAATCGAAATGGCGGTCGATATGAACTGGGTCGATTCTTCGATCCCGTCAAATGCGGCCAGTTTTATTTTCACGTTATGATTATCGGTTTTTATATTATCGCGCGAACGCCA
>JAKPTH010000561.1 GCA_029571125.1 bacterium | reverse complement strand
GGTGCCGTCGCAAATTATGACTTTTATCACCAGAGTTAAAGTGCCGAAGCAGCATATATGTTCTTCGGTCGAATCCGCTCCTCACGACGTTATGCGCGGCGGCGCCTCCGGGTTTCTGGCCGGCATGTTCGCGGCTCTGGTCCCCGGCATGACGCCCGGGCCCGCGCTTTTATGCACCGGCCACCTTACCGTCACCTCCGGCGAGCGTCAGTTTCTGATCGGCGGCGGCGTCGGACGCGTTTTATATTACGTAGGCGCGTTAATGTTGTTTTTCATGCCCGGAGTTTTCATGAGAAGGGGCGGCGCGGCCATTAATATAAGTCTTTTCTTCGTTCCCGAAACGCCGGAACAGTTTTTCCTGATATCCGGAATTATCGCGCTCACCGGCGCGGTATCGTTTCTGCTTATCGGATGGTTTTCGAAGCTGTGCGCGAACCTGGTTGAGAAAATCGATTATAACTGGTTTTCGGCTGTCGGTTGCGCGCTTTTGATCGTGCTTACAATCCAGATAACTCATTGGCAGGGGTTCGTTCTGCTTTGCGTAGCGACCGCTCTCGGTCTGGTTCCGAATATGTGGCACTCGAGAAGGCTCAATCTGCTGGCGGTTTTAATGGTGCCGGTAGCGCTTAATATGTCGGGCGCCGGTCCTGCGGTGGCAAGGTTCTTCGGATTTTATTAAAATATTTAGTTTAATAGTAAAAAATAAAAAGGGGTTTTTCAAGAAATTTTATTTAAAATTGTTGAAACCCCTTTTTTGTTTATAAGGAGGCAGTAAAGTGATACGATATGTTTATGCCTTTAGAGATGATATAATCAAAATCAGATCGCCTTATAATAAGCAACTATTTGTGGAATTAAAAAAAATCGGCGGATATAAATATAATTTTGAACAAAATTATGCGTCGATTCCGAACGGCCATGAAAATTTCCTTAAATTAATGGCTATCGCCAAAAAATTAAATATCGATTTTGAAGACTACGATCTCGTTGACCGTGCGTCGTTAGCCGAAGAGTCTTCTGGCGTAAAGCAAGAAGTTAAACCCGCCGTTGAAAAACCTGAATTAAGAACCGAGCCGGACGAATCTTTGTATCAATTGGAAAGCGCTCTTCTTTCGAGGCGTTATAGCAAATCCACAATTAAATCGTATTTGTATCATGTAAATAAAATGCTTGAATATGTGAAAAAGCCGGCGATCGATATCGTTGAAAGTGATATCAAATCGTATATTCTCAATATGGCTGATTCTGAAAAATTTGCGGTTTCATCAATGAATATAGCTATAAACGCCATTAAATTTTTTTTGAGTGAGATACTTAATAAAAATTTTCTGATGATTTCGGTCAAACGGCCAAGAAAAGATAAAAAGCTTCCGGTGGTATTGAATTTTGATGAAGTAAACAGAATTATTACAGTTACAGAAAACTTTAAGCATAAATTGTTGCTTATGATAATATACTCAGGCGGGTTGCGTGTTGGAGAAGCCGTCAGGCTAAAATATGAAGATATCGATTTTGAGCGTAAAACTGTCAGGATCACTTCCGGTAAAGGGCGCAAGGATCGTTATACTATTATTTCAAAAGCTGCGCTTGAAAGGCTTAAATTATATATGGAACCATTGCAGGACGGACGGTGGATTTTTCCGGGTGCTGATTCCGGGCGGCATTTATCCATAAGGAGCGCCGAAAAAATATTTGAAATCGCGCTTAATAGAGCGGCGATAAAAAAAACGGCATCGGTGCATTCGTTGAGGCATTCTTTTGCGACGCATCTTCTCGAAAGCGGCGTCGATATAAGATACATTCAGCGGCTGCTTGGGCATGCAAATATAAAAACGACGGAAATTTATACTCATGTAAGCAGCAAATATATGGAAAGTATAGTAAGTCCGTTAGATAACATTATGAATTAAATTTGTATCGAACAACAAAAAAATTCGGATTAAAAGCGAACTTTTATTCGTGTATACTCCAATATTGGGAGCATACACGCATGTTTGTTCGTGTATCCACCCTCTATGCAGGAGCATACACGAACTACCCGTGGGGGCATATAGATCAGACATAATGCAATTACACGCAACTTTATTCGTGTATGAATTAGTTGTGCGAAAGCAACTCGGCGCCGGGGAACGGCCTCATTCAAACCATCCTAGTTCTCAGCCCGCGGGCTGATGCCCGCAGGGCTTCGAAAATATGCTTTCTATCAATGCAAACAAGACCGCCCAAGTCAACGTTAAGACC
>JAKPTH010000544.1 GCA_029571125.1 bacterium | reverse complement strand
TCGAGCACATACGAAATAAAGCCTGAAGATAAAAAATAACTAAGTGGAACCCGGCCCGCCGCTTCCGATGTTTTACCCCCGTTTAAAGCGCCCTGTGCGGGTCGCAGGTTTTTATATAATCCAATATTTCCCTCGCGTCGTCTGAATGCGCCACGATCTTATCATAGTCGATAGCGATGTTATTCACGTACTGAAAAAGAAGCGCGTCGCCTACTTCGCTCGCGGGCAATATGCCCGAAAAGAAAAAATTGAGCTTTTCAAGTTCGGGCGCTATGAAATAAGTAAGACAGTCCTGCATATTTAGCGCGACGGATATCGACGCGATCTGCTTAACGCAAAGCTCCCACAGCAGAGCCTTTATTTCTTTGATTATATTCGAGCCGTAAGATATTACCGCTATAGTGGCCGTGGCTTCGGACATATAGACCCTGGCTTCGATGACGGAAGATTCCGCGGTAAAACAAGCAAAATCCATATCGGGCTTTTTATATTCGTTGTTCGCGCCAATGCCGGCGTATAATTTTTTTATTATATCAGCGTGACGCGCCGGCGGGTAAAGCGTCAGCGGCGAGGGAAGCGCGGTATATTTAAAAGCGAGCACGATGCTTATCCTCTGGGTAGCGTCGCTTTCGATGCCTTTAAAAGTCCACGTGGCGGGGCTTCCGCCGAGCTGTATTCCGCAGTCTTTAAAGCCGTATTTAAGAATGGTTTTTTGAGAGTATGGATGGTTGGCGACCGAAAAAGTGTAATTTCCTTTTAGGCCTTTTTGTCTGGCTACGTCGAGGATAAATTCCGTCAGCCGCGTAAGACAGCCCTGGCTGCGGTATTCCGGATTAACGAAAGCGAAGCTCATTTCCGCGATCTTAAGGCCGGGTTTGGGGCAGAGCATAGCGACATGCCCCATGAATTTATTGTCCGCCGCGACGGCAACCGCCGATACCAGCTCCCCGGTCCTGTTCATTTCAATCACTTTTTCAGGATAATATATGCGGTCGTCGAAGAATGTATAGCCATGAGATTTATAAGCGCCGCGGGATATTTCGACGGCGTCGCGCGGCTCGATGAGCCTTACCTCGTAATTTATTTTTTCGGTAATGACCTTCGCGGCCGGCGCGCCTGGAGCTTCGACAGTAAGCTCCGAAGCGGGAAAGTAATGAAGTATGTCCTTATCCGGAAGGTATTTGATCATATGCATTTCTTTGCCTTCGCTGCCTAAATTACAAAAACGCACCTCGTCCATAAGTTTTTTCATCATAAATATTCCCAGTCCGCCGGATTCGGCTTTTTCGGCGACGCCGGCAGGTGTGTAGCCGGGCAGAGCTTCATAGTCGAACGGTATGCCTTTTTCCTTGACTATTATCTTTATTCCGCGCGTTATTTTCTCGCAGATAATATCGAAGCCGGCGTCCTCTGCGTCGATAAACGCATGTTTAACCACGTTCGAAAAGGCTTCCTCGACCGCGAGCTCTATTTTGCCTATATCGTCACCGGCGAAGCCGAATTTCTTAGCGGTTTCGCCGACGCACTTTTGAGCGATTTCCAGGTATGAAATATCGTTCGGAATAAAAAGCCTTACGCAATCTTTTTTCGCCATAACACGCTCCCGAAAATCTTTATTATTCATATCTGCCGGTTTTATAAAATTCCATTAATTTTTCAAAATTTCCTTCCGCTTCGCCCGCTTTCAGAGCGGGACCGAACACTATATTAACTTTTCTGAATAATCCCGGCAGTTTGATCTTTGCGGCCGCGCGGGCGGCAGGGCTGAAATAAGAGCTTTTCATGCCTTCTATTCGCACGGGAATGATATCGAGATTAAGCTCGCCTGAAAGCCTCGCCGGATCTATTTTAAATTCGCCCGCATTCTCTAAGGCGTTAGTCACGAATTCCGGATAAACGCCTATGACATGGCCTTCTTTCGCGGCGGCGCGCGCGGCCGCGATTTCGTCTTCCGAAAGGACGGGCTCTTTAATAAGAATGACTTTCATGAGCTTGAATAAAGTTTTCAAATTGTAGTTATCGTAATAATAGCGGTTCAACATAAACCGGATATGGCGGTTGGTGGCGGCGTTGATTAAAAACGAATCGGCCAGGGAAACGTGGTTTGAAACTATAAGGGCGGGGCCGTCGAAAGGTATTCGCGATTCGCCCGAAACCTTTATTCTGTAAACGAAGTTGGCGAGCATAAAAAATACGAGCCGCAGCAGGAAATCCGGAAGCAGTTTAATGATAAGCGCGGTGGCGGCTATGGTAAGAATCGACACTATCGTAAAAACGTTGGCCGAGGTAAGCCGCATAAGATCGTGCCAAACGTAAATGCAAAGCGAAGAAAAAACGATGAAAGAATTGGCGGTAAAATTGACGAGTCCAAGAATGCGGCCGGTTTCGCCGCCCGGCGCCTTCTGCTGAATGAAGGAATCGAGTGGAACTATGAAGAGCCCTCCGGCGAGGCCTATCATAAAAAGCGCGGCGCAGGTGAGCGGCATGGAAACGTAAGAGAACTGAAGCACGAAAAGAAACGCGCTCATTATAATCGCGCCGAGAGGCACGAGCCCGAACTCGATCATCTCGCCCGAAAGCTTTCCGGCGAGGCCCGATCCGATTCCTATGCCTATCGAAAGCACCGCCAGCATTATGCCGACGGCCGACTCATCGACTTTCATCATTTCTTTCGAATATACGAGAATATTATTCTGCACGGCGGCGGCCACGAACCAGAAATAAGTGATAGCGGCTATAACCAGCAGGATAGACCTTTCGCCGGATATGCGTTTGAAATCGCATACGACGTCGGCTATGAAGTTTATGCGAAACGGCCGCGCCACGCCTACCGCTGGAACGCGCGCCACGAAATGCGACGAAGCCGTGCCGAGCGCGGCTATAAAAACGAAGGCGAGCGACGCCAGATAAGGGGCGTCTTTAAAGAAGGTAAAGACGAAAGAGCCGAAAACGGTTCCAAGAATGATCGAAATGAACGTGGCGAGCTCCATGTACCCGTTGGCCCTGGAAAGCTCCTGCGGCGGAACGGACTCGGGAAGTATGCCGTACTTGGCCGGGCCGAATACAGTCGATTGCGCCCCCATAAGAAAAAGGCAGGCGAAAAGAAACGGAACGTTTTCAAGATAAAAAGCGAAAAGGCCTAAAACCATAACGGCTATCTCGAGATATTTAGCGAAAATTATCACCGTGCGTTTGGAATATTTATCGGCGAAATAGCCGCAATGCGTGGAAAACAAAATGAACGGCAATATGAAAAGCGCGGTGGCCAGGGCCACGTAAAACGAATCGTTAGACTGGCTCATAAGGCGCGACATTAAAAAAAGAGAAACGGAAATTTTAAATCCGTTATCGTTGAAAGCGCCAAGAAATTGAGTGACATTGAGCGCAAGGAATTCCCTTGAATATATGCCCGATTTTTTTAATTCTGCGGCTTCGGATGTGTTTTTAGAGAGTTTTTCTTCCATTTATCATGCCCCGTTTATATTTTTTATTTTTCGTCAATTATCGCCTGTTTTTATATTTCTTGAATCGAGCGCGCGGCCGAGCCCTTTGACGGCTTCATACCATTTTAACATAAGCGCTTCATAATCGGAATCGCAATATTCGTCTTTGACGGGCGGCATTATTGGCCGTCCGATTTTTATCTTGAGCGGGCCGGGTTTGAAGCCTGGATTGGGTTTTGAAAACATATTTATAGCGCCTTTGATATAGACTGGATAAATCGGCGCTTTATGCTCGCACGCAAGTATCGCGAAGCCTTTTTTGGGCTTTACGACCGTTTCGTCTATGGTGCGCTGGCCTTCGGGGAATATGCAGATCGGAAATCCGGCCGCCAGGGCTTTGGACGAATACTGAAGCGAGCGCACCATCGAATCCTCGGTTCCCGAAGTTATTATTTTGAAAAGCCTGCGGAACCAGGCCAGCATTGGGCCGCCGAACATTTCCTCCAGCGCGAAGAAAAACATGCGCCTCGAATAAAAATCTTTAAGCGCGGCGAACATTATCACGGGGTCTATGAAGCTGGTATGGTTCGGGCATAAAAGAAAAGCCTTTTTATGTTTTATATTTTCGAGCCCCTCGATCTCGACGCCGCAAGTGGTTTTAAAAAAGAGCCACGCCGCTTTTTTGAGCTTCCATTTAAAGGCCCAGCCGAAAAATCCGGGATGCAGGTTATAGGCCGATTCGAAAGCCGTTTCGGGCTCCCTGCGCATCGCGCTTAAAAGGCCGGACGCTCCGCCCGGAGAAGACGAAGACGCGCTCCCTTCTTTTACGACGCGTTCGAGAATATCTTTCAGGTGGATCAGCGACGCCGCTTCGCTCTCTTTTATTTTGAGTCCGAATTCCGAATCGAGTATCACGAGAAGTTCGAGCCTGGTAAGCGAATCCACGCCCAGATCGAGTTCGAGGTTGTCGGAAGGGAATAATTCCTGCTTGCCCGTGAGGCTTTTCAATCTTTCGACGAGCTTTTCCGCTATCGGAACGCTCATCAGCTCTTTTTCCTCGGGAGTAAGTTCGGGTTTTTTAACCGCGTCGTCGCCCGCGCGGTCGAACAGGCCGCGTTTTTTTATTTCGGAGCGCTTCAATTTGCCCAGGCGCGTGCGCGGCAGCTCTTCGGATATTATCTTGAAATCGTTTATGCGCATATAGGTAGGAATTTTTATCGACAGCTCTTCAAAGCCGCACTTTATGTGGCTGGTGCAATTGGCTATGTTCTGCTCGCGCAGAAGCCTGTAATTAGGCACCACTATGGCTTTCAGCTTTTCTATGCGGCCGTCCGGAGTCTCTTCGCCCATGACGCACATTTCGGCCACATAAGGGCACTGCTGATAATGCTTTTCGACTTCGTCCGGATAGACGTTTTTTCCGGAAGCCATTACTATAACGTCTTTGGCGCGGCCGGTTATGAAAAGGTAGCCGTCTTTATCGAAATACCCGAGATCGCCCGTATAAAACCATCCGTCTTTAACGACTTCCGCGGTGGATTCAGGGTGCTTGTAGTAGCCCTGCATAAGGTTGGGCCCGCGCGCTATAATTTCGCCGACGCCTTCGCGGTCGGGGTTTAGTATCTTCATTTCGACGTCCGGCAGAGGTTTGCCGCACGAACCGATGCGCGCCGCGCCTGGCGGGTTGAGCGTCAGCACCGGCGCGGTTTCGGTAAGCCCGTATCCTTCGAGTATTTCAAGGCCGACCACGGCGAGATTTTTGGCCGTTTTCGCGTCGAGCTTCGCGCCGCCCGAAACGAAAAACTTAAAATTAGCGCCGAAAGCCGAAGTTACCTTTTTGAACAATAATTTTCCAGCCATATATCCGGTTTTATCGTATATTTTCTCGGAAAGCCCGAACAGCAGATTAAAAATCTTTTTCTGCACGAACGAAAGTTTTTCGGTCCTGGCGAATATATTTTTTTCGAATATAGAAAAAAGCTGCGGAACGCCGGCCATTTTGGTCACCCCGGTATCGTTGATGGCCTCGAGTATATCGGGGCCTTTGAGCGACGGCTGGAAAGTAAGAGAGGCGCCCAGCATGAGCGGCAGAAGGACCGTAGCGGTGAACGAAAAGCAGTGGTGCAGCGGAAGGATGGTTAAAACCACGTCGCTTTCTTCCATTATGCCGCCTATCGCGATTATGGACCTGACGTTAGAGTGGAAATTACCGTCCGTAAGCACGACGCCTTTCGGATCGCCGGTGGTTCCGGAAGTGAAAATAAGGCTCATACGGTCTTCGGGCGAACGGCTCACTCTATAGCCTTCATGGACCGGCATTTTAAACATGGAATCAGCGGCATCGAAATCGTCGGTCATGAATATGTTTTTGAACTTCAGCGTTTCGTCAAGGCTTTTAACGGTTTTATCGTATAAATTACGCGAGCAGAAGATGGTTTTAACGCCGGCGAACGGAAGAAGGTTCGACAGCTCGCGCGCAGTGTATTGGGCATCGAGAGGCACTACGGCGGCGCCCGAAGCGTATATTGAAAAATAAGCGATTACCCACTCCGGAGAGTTTTCGGAAAACAGCCCCACGAAATCGTTTTTAGTGACGCCTTTATCGATAAGCGCGTTAGAAATCGAGCATACCAGTTCGTAAAATTTCGCGTACGAATATTTTACGTATTCGCCGCCGCGCTTGACGCACATGGCGGTTTTGGCCGGCGTGGTTTCCGAGTGCTTTTTAAGGGCTTCGAGAAAGTTTTCGAACATCTTCAGGCGCCTCCGTTATGTATATATAAATTTTTCAAAATAAGACGACATAAATAATATCATATTTAAATTATAAAGTCTATACGTTTTAATAAACCGGTAAGGCTTGTAATTAAAAATCCGTTGTGATATAATTATTTAAACTTAAAGCAATCGGAGGTCACATGTTTTTTGTAACATATTTCAAAGGCGAGCCTACGGAGTATATTTTCAAATACTCGGGCGGCAGGATAAAAAAGGAAGGCGCCGGCATTTCCTTTTTTTGCTTCGACCTCAACACTACCGTAATATCTATTCCGATCAAAACTATCGATTTTCCTTTTATTTTCAACGAAATCACTAAAAATTACCAGGCCGTGACCGTCCAGGGCCAGTTTACATATAAGATTAAAAGCCCTCACGAAGTAATGGCGATCCTCGATTTTTCGGTGGACCCCAGGACAAATACGTATAAAAGCGAAGACCCGTCGAAGCTCTCGCAGCGCATAATAAACGCCGTCCAGGAGGCCACCCGCTCCGAAATCCAGCAATATTCGCTCGAAGACGCCATCAAAAAAACCGACGCGCTTTCCAGGGCCATATTCGATAAAATCAAAACCGACGCTTTTTTAAAAGCGCTTTCCATAGACTGCCTCAACATATCCATAACGGCCGTCACTCCCACGCCGGAAATCGCCAAAGCGCTCGAGGCGGAGTACCGCGAAACCCTCCAGCGCAAAGCCGACGAGGCCATATATTCAAGGCGCGCCGCCGCGGTCGAACAGGAGCGCAAGATAAAAGAGAACGAACTCAGCTCCAAAATAACGCTCGAAAAAGGCCGCCAGCAGCTCGTAGAGCTCGACGGCGCGAACCGCCTTCGCGAAGCGGAGTTCAAATCGAAGGTCAGCGAACTGGAGCTCGCTCCGTTTAAAAACCTCGATCCGCGCCTGCTCCTGGCACAGGGCTTCAAGTCTCTCGGCGATAACGCTTCGAAAATAGCCAATCTCACAATAACGCCCGATCTGCTTTCGGCGATACTCAACGAGAAAAAGCAGTAATTATTAGCGTAAAGCGCGGCCGGGAGCATAGATGTTCGATAAGATAGTCGTTATAACAAAGAAAACGCCTCTGGAAGAGCTGATAGAAAGGTTCAACACGCTTTCGCAGGCCAGGTTTTATATCGAGCATTCGGGGCAGTCTTTCGCGGAATACGAAGCCTTCCACTCCAACTATCAGGCGGCGCTTTCTAAGTTGAAAAAAGCGCTGCCTTCCGAAATGAAATCGCAGTTCATCGAGCGCGGCTTTCTCACCAACTTTTTATTCGGCGATAAAGACCTGGTTGTAACGCTCGGTCCCGACGGGCTCGTGGTGAACACAGCCAAATATCTTAACGGCCAGTTCATAATGGCCGTTAACCCGGATAATTCACGCATCGACGGCATATTGATCCCTTTCCTGATAGACAACATTGCCGATAGGCTCCAAACGGTCTTGAGCGGCGATTTCAGGCACGAAGAAATATCGATGGCTAAAGTGAAGCTTGATAACGGCCAGACGCTTTACGCCGTCAACGATTTTTTCGTAGGCCCGAAAAGCCATACCTGCCTTCGCTACACGCTAAAACACGGCGGCCGCTCCGAAGAGCAGCTTTCGAGCGGAATCATAATTTCCACCGGCGCCGGCTCTACCGGATGGTTTCGGGCCGTGATGGCCGGAGCCGAAGGCATTTATCTTGCCTTCACGGACTCGGCTGCGCGAGCCGGAGGCGAGCGCACTGAAAAAGAAATTAAAAAAGCTTCCGGCGGCAAAAATAAAACACAGCGCGCCTCGACGTTAACCCGGTTCGAACGTTCCTCCGAAGAGCTCGTTTTCATGGTGCGCGAGCCGTTCGAAAGCAAAACGTCAAGAGCGGAAATGGTTTTCGGAAAAATCCCCGGCGGCTCGGCGCTTACGATAGTCTCCCATACGCCGTCCGGCGGAGTGATCTTCAGCGACGGAATAGAAGGCGATTTCCTGGAATTCAATTCAGGCCGCACTGCGGTCATAGGCATTGCCGAAAAGAAAGTGCGGCTCATAAAATTTTCCTAGCTCAAGCATATCGACCATAAACGCTATTGAAATTCAAGCGCCGGATATGTCCCGCCGGTTTGCGGCGCGGCGCAAAAGGTTGGTTTAAATGTCGAAAGTATATTTTAAAAGTGTCGCTTCATACGCCGATACCGGCGCGGTTTCCCGAAGCGCATCGGAATTGTTGAAACTCCTCATTGAAAAGGAAAATATAGCGCTTGAAAATGAAATTCCGTTAAAAGTCCACTTCGGCGAAAAGGGGAACGACGCGTTCATAACGGCCGATAAATACGACGGAATAGTCGATTTTCTTAAAGAGCGAGGCATAAAGAGCTGTTTTATCGAAACCAACGCCATTTACAGCGGTTCCCGAATGACAGCCGACAAGCATATCAGACTGGCCCACGAGCACGGATTCACAAAGCTGCCCGTGCTGATCGCCGACGGAACGCTCGGCGAGGATTATCGTGAAATCGAAATAGACGCAAAACATTTCAAAAAATGCAAGATCGCCAGCCGGATGGTCGAAGCCAGACAAATGATAGTTTTAAGCCATTTCAAAGGGCATATGCTCGCCGGCTTCGGCGGCGCCATAAAGCAGCTCGGCATGGGCTGCGCCGCCCGCGGCGGAAAGCTGGAACAGCATATCGCGGCCAGGCCTTTCATAATACCGTTTTTCGTATGCAAAAAATGCGGAAGCTGCTTGAGACACTGCCCTGCGGGCGCAATTAAAATCGGCTTTTATTCGAGGATCGACGGCAAAAAATGCATCGGCTGCGCGGCCTGCATTGCAGTCTGCAAGCACAACGCCATATTCATCAATCCGTTTAAAATCCAATTCGCGTCGAAATTCCGCGAAAAAATAGCGGAATACGCGCTTGCCGCTCAAAAAGGCAAGAAAAATATTTATATCACTTACGCTTTCAATATAGCCAAAGGCTGCGACTGCGAAGGGCACTCGATGAAAATGGTCGCGGGCGACGTCGGCATTTTTGCCTCATGCGACCCCGTGGCCATAGATCTTGCGTGCATGGACGCCGTCGATAAAAAAGAAGGCAGAAAGGTGTTCGGCGGCCGCGATATTTTAGCCTACGGCCAGAAGATCGGGCTCGGCAGAAACGGGTACGAACTTATAGAAGCTTGAGCCGTGCGCACTTTTTTACAAAGCCGTTTCGGACCGCCGTTGCCGAAACATTTATAAACAATAGCAGCCCCTATCTTTTGCTTATGTGATTCATAATCGTATCGCCGTTCGTCACTTCGCCCGCCGATGTGAAATCGCCGCCCGCATAAAGCGTTCCGTCTGCGTCGAGAGTTAGGGTATAGATGCCCTGGTTCATGCCGGCGCCGGCATTCGACCAGGTGTTTGCGGCCGGATCATACAGGGCGATTTTGTTCATCGTGCTGACGCCGTCCGGCGACGAGAAGCAGCCGCCCACGTACAATATGCTGTTTACGCTGTCGAAAAGCAGCGCTTTTACTTCTTCGTTGACCGAGCCGACATTTGACCAGCTCGTTGCGTTCCATTTCTTGAGGTATCCGCCGCCCCCGCCTGAATATATTCCGCCGTAATATACCGCGCCTCCGGTGCCGATAGCTATGGACTTTACGTCTCTGAAGGTAAGGCCCTCTCCGAGAGGCTCCCAGGTGTCATTTGTAATATTCCATTTGGCTGCACGAGGCGAGCCAACGTTTACGGCCGAGCCGGAGTTATAGCATTCCGAGAATTCGCCTCCGACATAAATGGAATTGCTCGCCTGGTCGTATGCCATCGCAAAAACGCCTCCGTTGGTTCCGCCTCCGACCTGCGTCCATACGTTGTTCGTAATGTCGTATTTCATGATAAATTTTTTACCGCTTGAGTTAAAATAGCCACCGGCATAAAGAAATTTTCCGTCAGGAGTGAGTAGAAGGTTCCTTACAAAGTTGTCCGGCCCATCCGCCGGTACTCCTACCGCCGACCATGTCGATGTTGCGTTGCTCCACTTCGCGAGCCATGGTATGGCCTTTCCGCCAGCCTGAGAGTAATCTCCTCCGACGTAGAGGATGCCGTTTGCGCTGTCATAAGCCAGCGCGTGGGCGTTGCCGCCGGTAATGCCGTTTACGGACGTGCCCGAGTCGACGAACGTCGACCAGTTTCCGTTCGAGTATTTTGCTACGTGGTTCGCCGAGGCGCCGTTCGCCGTCGTGAATTGCCCGGCGACGTATATGGTTCCGTCGGGCGCCGTGATGAGCTTGAGAACCCCGTTGTCCGTTCCGCTTCCCATCGCGGTCCATTGAATGAAACTGCCTTTCAGGCCGGACGCGGGCGCGACCGCATGGCCGCCGTTGAGGCTGACTATGTTGTTTGCGTCGGCGTGTGCTTTCCATGCGCAGTTCGGTTCGGCCCTGTCAAGCGCGTGAACGGAAACGTCGATATTCATGCTGATTGAAGTGCCGGATGCGTCCTTGGCGAAATCGCCGGCGCCGGTGCCGAATGTTATTGCGGCCCCTGATTTGGCGGTTGAAATGGTGACTATGTTTTGCGCGTCCGCTATATTCGCGAGCACTTTCGCGCCGCTTCCGGTGAAATAGACGGTGATGGCGCGGTCATTGCCGATGGCTATATTACCAGTGCCAAATTTAGAGACCGTCACTACCTCGCCGTCCTGATTCGATGCCTGCGATACGTTTCCGGCGGCATTTTTAAAAGCATACCTGACGGCGCTGGAGGCGGTGTATTGCGCAACAGGGAGATTATTTCCCGAAGCCGAAAACGCGTTAGCCGCGTCCGTCACGCCGAGTTCGTACCAGTTGGCGCCGCCGTTTGCCGTGGCGAGGACTTTCATGTCGGCCTGGCTGAGATTGCCCGACGATTTTAATTTAAGGTTTGATGCGTCCTGATATTCGAGGTTCAGAAGGGCCAGGTCGCCCTCCGAATAATTTGCACCGCTCGGCGCCGCCGGGACCGAGCCGCCAAACGATACCGCGGAAAGGTTTCCAGTGGCTTCGTCCAGGAGAGCGTATCCTATGAATTTTCCGGCGAACGTCGCGGGCGACCATGTATAGTCGGCGCCAGCCATGGTTTTGGCTAATGAATACGACGCGCCGGCGGCCGCGAGATTCTGGCCCGCCGCGGTTTTTGCCTGCGCAATCGTGTTCGTGGAATCAAAAATTCCATCATTGTCGGTGTATATTATTATCGTTCCGGTTCCGGCGCCGATTGATTTTCCAGGCTCCAGCGAGATGGTTCCGCTGTTATTGTTAAGGCCGGCAAAGCCGATATTCGAAGGCGCAGCGGGCTGCGTGACGGAGTAATTGATAACGACCGGAGCGCCGGCCAGGCTTATATTTCCATTTGTATCTTTTTTTGCGGCCGCCACGCTTACCTCGCCGGCGCCTATGGCCCTTGAATCAACTTTGAAGTTGAGTTTTCCTCCGGAATCCGCGACAACGTCGCCGGAATATGTGACGTTCGCGGTGCCGCCGCCGAAGACCGGCGTAACGCCGTCGGCAGAACTGAAGGCTTCAGCCAGTATAGTGTTGGTTTTTGAGACTTTCAAAATAACGCTTTCGTTGGCGGATATCGAAAGTCCGGGCCTCAGCGTAACGCCTTTATTTCCGCCGTCCGTGTTTACGATGCCTGCCGGAGCGAAAGCGCCGCCGTCAGCCGCATTCACAAGAGCGGCCGCGGTATTGTTAACCATGTCCGGGCCGGCGGAAACTTTTACGGGCGTGCAAATTGCATAGTAATAATCGTCCGATGTCTCATCTGATGTGTTGTTGTCGTTTTTAAGATAAAAGCTGGCGTAATCGGCAGTCGTCCATGAGGCCTTATCCGATGACGGTATCTGAATCGAGGAACGGGTTCCGGCCGCTACTTCGCCGAGCTGATATCCGCTTCCGACAGGCGTTCCGTTAGCCGCCGAAGTTCCAACGTAAAGATATAGTTTAAAGTCGGCGGAATTTCCATAGTATAAGGCTTGCCGTAGACGATCTTTGCCGAAAGGGCGTCGAGCGACCAGGATTGCGCCGTAGATGAGGAATTACTCAGCGGGCGGGAGTTGTAACGTCCCAGGCCGCGCAGCCTGTTTTTATAATTTTTATCGCGCACCACTATGTAGGGAGAAGTGTCGGGGCCGAGGCCGTAAGAGGGAGCGTTTGCCTTTGGCGCGCCGAGCTTGGGCGCGGCAGTGGATTCGAGCGGAATATCGGCGCCCGTGCCGGTCTGCCAGGTAACGCCCGCCGTCGCCCCGGTCGCGTCGGTGGAATATTCCATAGAGTCGGTTACGTTTTTAAGGCACAATTTATTTTCGCCAGCCATTTTATCTACTTTCACGTTTGTAAGATCGGCTTGCGGCAGAGGCGGAACGGTTATCGTGAAAACGGCCGATTCCGAGACCTGAGAGTCGAACATGCCGGCTTTATACGCGACCGCCTTTACTTTGAACTGGCCGAACTTATTTATGTAAAACGGCGCGGTGTAGCCGGTCGATAACTTCGAAGGCGCGCCGCCGTCGAGCGTATAATAAATTTCAGCGTCGGCCGTGGCGCAGGTTATGGTTACTTTAGTCTGGCTGAAAAAGTAGCCTCCGTCCGGCGAAACCAAAGGCGCGCAAACCATTTCGGTTGGAACTTCGTAGGACGCTCCCATGACATTCGAACAGCTCATGCCGTCTTTAACGGCGACGGCTTTGATATTCAGCGGCTTTGTAACGGGAAGCGGCGCCGAATAAAGCGTTCCGTTTGAAGCTGACGGCTCGGTCCCGTCGAGCGTGTAGTAAATTTTCGCGCCTTCGGTGGGGGTTGTTATGGCTATTTCAAATGTCGAGGAATAGGTTCCGCCGGAGATGGAGAAGGCGGGTTCGGCCGCAGGAAAGTGTATTGGATATTGCGCTTCTTTGACGGCGGAGTCGGTCATTTCGTCTTTAACGGCGAAAGCCTTGATCGTGGTGGTTTTTGAAACTATCACCGGATTTTCGTATTTAAGGCTGTTTCTTGTAGGCGCGCCGCCGTCGAGCGTGTAATAAATGATGGCGCCGGAAGTAGCGCAGGTTATTTCAACCTGCTGCGTTGACGTAAATATCTCGCCTCCTACAGGTTTGAATACGGGCGCAGCAACCTGCTCGGGAATAACGATGGTATAACTGGACGTGCTGACCTGCGAAACTTTTGTTCCGTCTTTAACGGCGATAGCTTTTATCGTGACGTTAGAATGGACTTCTATAGTGCCGCTGTAGAGTTTTGCCAGAGCCGCTGACGGCGCGCTGCCGTCAAGCGTGTAATAAATAATTGCGCCTTCGGTGGCGGATGTAAGCGCGACGCTCTGCGTGCCTTTATATACGCCTTCTTTAAGGCTGAATACAGGCGCTTCTACGTCACCTGAAAATTCGTATGTCCCGGCGGCAATTTCCGAATCGAGCATGCCGCTTTTTACCGCTATAGCGTTTACCACCGCGCGGCTCGATATATTTATGGGGCCGCCGTAAAGAA
>JAKPTH010000534.1 GCA_029571125.1 bacterium | reverse complement strand
GAGCTAAACGAAAAAGAATCGGAAATTCTCGTCGAGCTCGCTATCGAAGAGCTCGAAAAGCTGCCGTTCCTGGTTTTCGTAATAGACGAGCTCGCCGATATCATGATGACCGATAAGTCGAATAAAGTCGAAGAATATATTTGCCGTCTCGCGCAGATGGCCAGCGCGGTAGGAATGCACCTTATAGTCGCCACACAGAGGCCTTCGGTAAACGTCATAACCGGCCTTATCAAGGCGAACCTCCCTTCCAGGATAGCTTTTGCCGTAAGTTCGGTCACCGACTCGCGCACGATACTCGACTGCAAGGGCGCCGAAAAGCTCATAGGGCGCGGCGACATGCTTTACCTTCCGACGGGGCTTCAAAAGCCCGTGCGCGTGCAGGGCGCCTACGTGCGCGACGACGAAATTAAAAAGCTGACGGACTTTTTGCGGGCGAATTACGATCCTGATTATAAGCAGGACGTCGAAGATAAAATCAACGAATATCAGCGCGCCAAAGACGGAGACGATTCTTCCGACGGGGCGGACGATTACGGCCAGGCGGAAGCGGCCGACGAGCTGTTTTACGACGCGGCCCGCCTTGTCGTCGAAAATAAAATGGGCTCGGCTTCTATGCTGCAGAGGATATTAAAGATCGGTCATAACAGGGCTTTAAAGCTCATGGAACGCATGGAAAAAATCGGCGTGGTAGGGCCTTTCGAAGACAAAAAGCCGCGCAAGGTTTTATGGTCGATCAAGGATCTCGAGGACAATATTAAAAAGGTCGCCTGATGGCTTAAAGCCGGGCTTTTTTGAAACGTTTAATGTTTTTATTATTATACACTGGGGGAAGATATGGACAATCCATTTTATTGCCCTTTCATGGGTGAGCTGTCGGAAGAGGCTATGAAGGAACGCCAGCAAACCTGCAAAAAAGAGCATTGCTATTTTTACGACAGGAATCTTCAGCGCTGCTTTATTCCTTTGATCGGAAAGGCTTCGCTCGAGTTTATCGATGATCTGCGTACGCGCAGGGAAGCGCGCGAGGTTTCCACGCTGAAATCGAGCGCCGGGGTTTATTCCTACGACGACAAGCAGGACCAGATAAACGTGCTGCTTTCGATAGCCGAAAAACATTACAAGAGTTCCGATTTAAGCTCCGCCATTACCGAATATAAAAAGATAATTATCCTCGACGCGGAAAACGTCAAGGCGCATTTCGAGCTGGGCTGCATCTACAGAAAGATGCGGCGTCATAACGAAGCCATAAGCGAATTCAAGGACGTGCTGGCTATCAATCCCGATTACGGCCTGGCGTGCATTTATTTAATGGAAGAATACAAAAAGCTCTATGCCGACTATTCGGAAAAAGAGTTTATGTACGAAGGCATCGTTAAAAAATTCAAGACGGTCGTAGAAGCCAATCCTTACGACTCCAACGCTTACTTCGCCTATGCGACGGCGCTCAACGTCCTGCACTCGGTGGACGGGCAGCGCGACATGACTCAGCGCGAAGCGGCCATAGCGGCTTATAAAAAAGCCATAGAACTCAACCCTCAGAACATATATTCTTACTGGGGATTAAAAGACGTGTATTCCCGGGAATTTAAAGACGGAAGAATCGAATACGAAAAGATCGTCGAAGTTTCCAGGCAGGCGGTATCGCTCAACGACAAAAATTCCAACGCTTATTTCGAGCTGGCCATGGCATATTATAAGAAGCCCGAAGGCGACATGGAAGACGACGCCATAATCAATTTCGAAAAGGCGCTCGAGTTCGAAAAGAACAACTGGGAAATTTACTTCGCGCTCGGCGAAATTTTCCAGAAGCGTTACGAGTATAACCGCGCGATAGAAAAATTCACGCAGGCGCTCGCGCTTTCGCCTAAAAACCACGAAATATACTACAGGCTCGCCGGAATTTATTTCCTCAACGATTTTTACGACAAGGCCATAGCGGAGCTCAACCAGGCGCTTACGCTCAATCCCGAATTTTATGACGCCTTCATGCTGCTCGGCAGGATTTTTTCCGCTAAGAACCTTCATGAAGAAGCGATTAGCGCTTTCGAGTACGCTTCGAAGATAAACGAAACCAGCTGCGAGGTTTACGAATACCTTATCAACGAATATTACCACAAAATAAACTCGCCCAGAACGTCCAACGCAGCAACGCTCGTCGAAAGGATCGTAGAAAGGTTCCGCTCCAAGACAAACCTCGAGCCCGACAACTCTTCGGCCCACATGGCTCTCGGCATGGCTATTTACAGTTTCAAAGACAGCGAGTGGCTGGCCAAGGCGGTTTCCGAGCTCAAGATAGCGCTGCGCATAGACCAGTCAAATGTTTATGCGGGCTGGACCCTTTCGAAAATATTTATCAAATCCATGGGAGCGCCGGCCGACGCGGTTTCGCTCTGCAAGAAGATCGTGCGGCTGGAGCCCGACAATTCCCGCGCATATTACGAGCTGGG
The DNA here is from genome assembly GCA_029571125.1 of bacterium. Taxonomy (GTDB): domain Bacteria; phylum Muiribacteriota; class UBA9980; order UBA9980; family UBA9980; genus UBA9980. The sequence goes on along the minus strand of JAKPTH010000534.1, from coordinate 8,171 downwards.
CATAGCCTATATGGAAACGGGCGAGCTGGAAAAAGCCTACGATCAGATGAGCAAGGCTCTTATTTTAAACAAGGCATTCATAGAAGGTTATTTTAAAATAATAGAAATCCTCTCCAGGCTGGAGCGTTACGATTCCATACTCGAGGTCTGCGACAAACTTATAGAAATCAAACCGAATTTCGCCAGAATACGCTACGAAAAAGCCCTCGCGTACTGGAAACTTGGCGACTACGAGAAAGTCGAATCCGAAATACGCGCGTGCCTGGATCTGGACCCTGAATTTATACTGGCCTACGTCGTTCACGGCGACGTGCATCTCGAACTGAAACGCTACTCGCAGGCGAAGCAGAAGTACCTGCTGGCGCTTACGCACATGAAAGACGACGTTTCCATAATTAAAAAGCTCGCCTTCATAGCGGAAACTGAAAAAGATTTCGAAACGGCCATCGCTTACAACAAAAGAATCATTGAAAACGCCGCGTCAGATATCGACGCGCGCCTGAAACTGGCTAAAATTTATTTCGCCCGCGGCGATTACGACAAGGCCCAGAACTTCTACGAGGAGGCTTTCATGGTGGATAACGCCAGCGTGGACGCCATAATGGGCCTGGCATACTGCCATCTCAAATCGTACGAATACGAGGAAGCTGAAAAACTTATGCTGCAGGCTATTTCTATTGATCCAGCCTGCTTCGAGGCTTTCGTGCGCCTCGGTGAAATTTATCTGCGCAACGACCGCGTCGATTACGCGGTGGAAAACTTCAGAAAAGCGATATCGGTAAATCAGCAGAACCCTTCGGGCCATTTCGGGCTCGCAAGGTGCTTCGAGGCTCAAAACAGCCTCGATCTGGCCGCGGCGGAATATAAGCAGGTGCTCGCTAAAGACGTTAACAACGTTGAAGCCCATCTCAGCCTCGCTTCGATTTACAAGCAGAAAGAACTTTATGACAACGCGGTTAACGAATACCAGCAGGTGCTCGAAATATCTCCGGGAAACGAAGACGTGCACTTCAACCTCGCCGTATGCTACGAAAAGCTCAATTTCCTCGATAATGCTATGTGGGAATATTCCGAAGCCATAAAGCTGAATCCCGGAAACAAGGACGCCTACCTGAATCTGGGCAATATTTTCTTCGCAAAAAAAATGTACGAAGACGCTTCGGCCAAGTTCGTGGTGGCCAACCGCATAGATTCGCGCGATATTGACGTGGCTTATAAGCTGGCCCGCTGCTACGAGTTCACCGGCCAGATAGAAAACGCCATTAAAATGTATAAAGAGGTCGCAAGGCTGGATTATAACCACGTGGAAGCTTTCAACAAGCTCGGCGATCTTTATAACATAGAAGAAAACTTCAACGGCGCCATAGACGCTTATAAGCGCGTGGTCGAGATCGAGCCGGGCAACATAGAGGTCCGCTTCAAGCTCGGCGTCGTTTACAATAAAATAGACCTTATAACCGACGCTTGCAACCAGTTTATCGAGGCGCTCAAGATAGACTCCTACAATCCCGAAATACTGCTCGAACTGGGAAAAACATATAAGAAAGAAGGCGCGCTCGAAAAGGCGATCGAAAAATTCAGGCAGGTCATCGAGCTCGATCCGGACATCACCGAAGCTTACTATGAGCTCGGAAAAGCTTATACGCATAAGGGCCGCGTGGATAAAGCCATAGGCGAATTCCAGAACGTGCTCAAACGCGACTCGCAGAATATAGAAGTGCACTTCGAGCTTGGCAAGGCTTATAAGGGCCAGGGAATATACGAAGAGGCCCAGAAAGAGTTCATGACCGTCACCGAGCTTAATTTCGAACATTCCATGGCGCATATCGAGCTCGGACTGATATACGCCAGCCTCTATCAGATGGATAAAGCGATAGCCGAATTCGAAGTCGCCGTTTCGCTCGAACCCGAAAACGCCAACGTGCATTTCGAGCTTGGAAAGCTCTATTTCGAAAAATCGCTCTTCGAAAAATCCGTCGATGAATTTAAAAAAGCCCTCGTGCTCGACGAAAACAATCCTATAATACTTTACAGGCTCGGCGAAGTTTATTTCAACCTTAAAAAGTATGAAAACGCTATAGTTCAGTATAAAAAAGCCCTCGAGCGCGAGCCCGATTTCGTGGACGTAATACACCGCCTCGGAACTATTTACGCCGCCATGAATTCCTACGACGAGGCGATATCTTATCTGACCAAGGCTTCCGAGCTTGATATCGATTCGGCCGGAGTGTTTTCCGAACTCGCCGAAATCTATGAAAAAATAAACGATTTCGACAAATCCATGCTCAATTACGAAAAAGCTCTCAAACTCAAGCCGGATATGATCAACGTCATATACAAGCTGGGCTCCAAATACAAGGAAAAACGCCTTTATTACAAGATGGTAGAGCTTTACCAGCAGGCCATAAAGCTCGCGCCCACGAACGCCCTTTTTTATTACGAACTGGGCGACGCTCTTAAAAACCGCGAAATGCTCAGCGAAGCTAACGCTCAGTACAAGAAAGCCCTCGAGCTCAATCCGGAATTCGTCGATGCGATGTTCGGCCTGGTTGAGATAGGCTTCATACGCGAAGAGTACGACCAGGTGGTCGAAATCTGCCAGCGTGCTATAAGGCTTTTCCCTAACAATATAAAAATAAGGTATAACCTCGGCAAGGCATACGCCAAAAAGCAATTGTTCCATAAGGCCCTCGAAGAATACGAAAAGGTCATCAGCCTCGATTCGTCTTTCTACGACGTGCACATAGAGCTCGGCGAAATATATATGGCCATAGGCGACAAGCAGGAAGCGGTGGCCTCTTATGAAAAGGCCGTAAACCTTAAGCCGGACGCTAAAGTATATCTGAAGCTCGCAAAAATACTGGAGGAAACCGGCAACAAGCCGAAGGCGAACCAGTATTACAAGCTCGCTTCGGAACTCGCGCCCGACAACGCCGAAGCGTACTACAAGATAGGCCTCGATTACGAAGCCGCCGGCAATTTCGAGCAGGCTATAATCAATTTTAAAAAGGCGGCGGAGCTCGAGCCTGAGTACATGGACGCCCATATCCACCTCGGGCACCTTTATTTCGACAGCGAACGCTGGTCGGACGCTATCACGGAATATATGTGCTGCGTGGAAAACGACCGGGGGAATTTTCAGATTTATTATAACCTCGCATACTCCTACCAGAGGCTGGAATCGCTGGACGAATCGTGCGCGTTTTATCTGGAGGCCCAGAGGCTCGCTCCTGAAAATATAGACGTGATAAAAAATCTGGGCGAAATATACCGCTCGAAGCAAATGATAGACGAGGCCGTCGACTGTTATGAAAAAGTACTCGGAAAAGACGCGAACGAATGGCGCGTCGCTATCGAACTCGGAAAGATATATATGCAGCGCAACGAGGTTGAAAAGGCGGTAGCCAAATATACCATCGCCCTCGACGGCGATCCCGAAAATGTCGACCTTTACCTCGAATTAGGCCGCGCTTATATGAGCTGCTCGAAACCGAAAGAAGCGCTGGAATTCATTAAAAAGGGGCTTACGCTTTATGAGCAATAAAACACCTGAAAAACTTAAATTATTGCACCAGCTCGCGGGAGAAGCTTATCTGGAGCTTAACAACCTGACCATGGCCATAGAGGCTTTTCAGCAGGTTATAAAGCTGGACGCCAACGATACGATGGCTCATTACAAGCTGGGCGAGATATATTCAAAAAAAGGAATGAAAGAGGAGGCGATGCGCGAATACGAGCTCGCGGTCGCAATGTCGCCTGACGATCCCGACATATTTTTCCAGCTCGGCGTGGACTATTTTAAGAAAGCAGACTACGACAGCGCTTACGATAAATTCGAAAAAGCGCTCGGCCTTAATTCGGAGATGAGCGAGGTTTATAAGTACCTCGGCGATATCAATTTCATCCGCCAGAATTATCAGGACGCGCTTTCGAATTACAGGCTGTTTCTTGAAACCCATCCCAAAGACCGCGCCATATGCTCCAATATGGCTTTGATTTACAGGCAGCTCAAGGAAGAGAAAAACGAAATGGAAGCTCTGGACGATATTTTAAAATTCGATCCCGACGATCTCGAAGCCAATATGCGTTCCGGCACGCTGCTGTATTACGCCAAAAACTACAGCGCCGCCAAGGCCCGCTTTAACAAGGTGCTCGAAATCAAGCCGGACGAAAAAGACGTTTACTATCCGCTCTGCGAAATATACGAAGCCGAAGGAAATATCAACGGCGCGCTCGATATGCTGAAAAAGGCCATCCAGAACGGCTATCAGAATGCCGACGCCATGCAGAAGCTGGGCGATCTGTGCCTTGCGAGCGGAAACGTAGCCGAAGCCGAAAAAGCTTTTAAAAAGGTAATCGCAAAAAATCCGGATTCCACCGACGCCCATTTCCGGCTCGGCGAAATATACCTGGTTGGCGGCCAGCACGACCGCGCTATAAACGAATTCAAGAAGGTCATCGAGCTCGAGCCCGAAAATCCCGAGGTTTACCTGCGTCTCGGCAACGCGTATATGAGCAAAAACAAGTATTCCGACGCCGTGAAAATATACAACCAGGCGCTCGAGGCCGGCCTCACCGATATAACCATATACAAGGACCTCGGCGTGGCTTATTATTCGCTGCAGATGTTCGACGAGGCCGTGGAAAATTTCGAGCGCGCTCTTTCGCTCGATCCGGCCTACCATATAGCTCACGTGAAGCTTGCGGAAATATACCAGTCGAAAAATATGTTCGACAGGGCGCTCGAAGAATATAATTCCATCATCGACATGGATCCGTCTAATTTTTCCGCTCTCAAAGAAATCGGCAAGATTTATTTCCAGAAGGGAATGTATCAGGAGTCCATAAAAGCTCTCACTCAGGGCCTTAAACTTAATTCGGCCGATATGGAAATTTCCCTCATGCTCGGCAAAATTTTCAAAAACACTAAAAATTTCGACAAGGCCCGCCAGATGTTCGAAAAGATAGTGGAGCGCGATCCCGATAATTACCAGGCCGTAATAGAGCTTTCCAAAGTTTATTCTGAGCAGGGCGCCGCCGATACGGCCATAGACATACTTACAAAGGTTATAAGCAAAGCGCCGTCTAATTATAAGGTGCGCGTCGAGCTGGGCATACTTTACCGCGAAGCCACTTTCCTCGACAAGGCCATAGTTGAATTCAGAAAGGTGCTCAAGGAAAACCCGAAATTCGTCGACGGCCGCGTGGAACTCGCTCAGACCTTCCTTATCGACAGCATAGAAAACAACGACGCCACCATTTTAAAGCAGGCTCAGGACGAGGCTAATCTCGCCCTCGAATACGATCCGAAATGCGTCCGGGCGCTGGTAATACTGGGGGAAATCGCCAAGGAGCGCGGCGATTTCGACAGGGCCAGGGAGTATTTCGACCGCGGCCTTAAAATAGAGCCCGAAAATCCACGCCTGATAGAATTATGCAACGCCACCAGGAATTATAAAGTCAAAGAAGAAGTGCAGGACAAGCTTTCGCTCGCCAAGGTTTATCTCGAGCGCAACCATATCGAAAACGCGATAATGGAATACGAGTCGGTGCTCGAACTCGATCCCAACAACTACCAGGCGACTTTCCAGCTTGCCGAAATATACCTCAACCAGAACCTCATCGATAAAGCGGTAAAATTCTTCCAGCGCACCAAATCCATAAAACCCGATTTTATCGAATCCTACCGCAGGCTCGCCGAAATATTCAAGTCGCAGGGCGACAGCGATAAATTCATCAGCGAATGCATGCAAATCATAGAGCGCGAGCCGGACGATCCTATCGTGCATCTGGAACTCGCGAGATCTTACATGCAGAACGGCTATTATGACGAAGCCCTTGCGGAGCTCAAGCAGGTAATAACCATAGACCCGCAATGCTCGGAGGCGCATCAGTACCTCGGGCAGATATACGAAAGAACGGAGCTTTTCGACGACGCCAAGGAATGCTACAACCGCGTTCTGCAGCTCGATCCTAATAACTCCGTGGCGCTCGATTATTTCGCGAACCAGCAGAACCGCGAAATGAACGACCAGATTCAGGAAGCTTTCAATAAAGCCAAGGAGCACGAGGACATAAACGAAATCGACAAGGCCATCGAGGAATACGACCGCATACTCGAGATAAGGCCCGGCAATCTTGAAGTGCATTACAGGCTCGGAAATCTTTACGAAAAGAAGAAGGCCCACTCTAAAGCGCTCTTCGAATATCAGCGCGCCATAGAAATAGACCCTGAAAAATACAAGGATATTTACCTTAAAGCGGGAAACGTCGCGCGCGAGCTCAAGGACCATCAGGAAGCCATAAGCTTTCTGAGCAAGGCGCACGAATATTTCCCGGAAAACAAGCAGGCCAGAAAAGACCTTCTCGACGAGTACAAGATCGTTTATCTTGAAGCCGAAACGCCCAATAAAGCCGACGACATAATAAACAAGTATAAAGAAATACTTGACAGCAAGCCGGACGATCCTCTGGTCAACTATGAAATAGGATTCTTATACAACAACCTTCCTCTGGAGTCGTTCAACGAGGAAAACGTCCGCGGCAAAGCCATATTCGCTCTCAAAAAGGCCACCGAAATAATGAAAGGCGATATAGACGTTCATTTTGAACTCGCCCGCGCCTACAAGCGTGAAGCCATGTACGACGAGGCGGTCAGCGAATACCAGAAGATAATAGAACTCGCCCCGCAGAACGTCGAAGCCAGGCTGACCCTGGGGTATATACTCGAGCTCAACAGGCAGTTCGACGAGGCCATGGAGCAGTACAACAAATGCGTGGAATTCGATAAAGGCTGCGGCGAAGCTCACGCCCGAATCGTGGACCTTTACTACAAGATGTACGAAAAAGACGAAAACAAGACGCAGAAATTCTTCCAGCTCCTGCAGGACTATAAGAAAGCGGCGGAAGGCAACTTCACGGACGCGATGGTCCATTACAGGCTGGGTTATGCATATATCAAGCTTTCGGCCGGCTTCGGCCTTACCGGCGACGAAAAAGCCAACGCCCAGATGGAATTCAAACAGGCCATAAGCATCGACAATACGAATCTCTATCCATACTGGGGCCTCAAAATAGTCTATCAGAAAGAATCTCTCGACGGAAAAGACATGTACGACGAAGCCATCGAAATATGCAAGCAGGCCATCCAGCGCTCGCCCAACAACGCCCGCGCGTATTTCGAGCTCGGCGAAGCTTATAACGAAAACTACAAGTCCAATATGAAAAACGAAGCCATTTACCAGTATAAAAAAGCCATAAGCCTTTCGCCGGATTACGTGGAGGCCCATTACAGGCTGGCTTCGATTTACCGCGTCAAAAACATGTTCGACGAAGCGGTCGTGGAGTACAACAAGGTCATCGAACTCGACCCCAACGGAGCTTTCGCCAAAGACGCCAAACGCTCGCTCGTGCACATTGAAAAGAGCCGTGAAATAACTTAAAAAAAATATAAATAAGCGCGAATTAATTTTTTAAATACGGAGGTAAAAAATGTCAAGTTCGTTCGATGTCGTTTCCGAAGTAAATCTCGCCGAAGTGGACAACGCTATAAACCAGGTAAAAAAAGAGATCGCCCAGAGATTCGATTTTAAGAACTCCAAAAGCGATTTAAACCGCGACGACGTTAAGATAAATATGGTTTCAGACGACGAATACAAGATGAAAAGCCTTATCGAAATCTTAAAAGACAAGCTGGTCAAGCGCAAAGTGCATATCAACTCCCTGAGGTTCGGCAAGCTCGAAAGCGCGCTGGCCGGAACCGTACGCCAGAGCGTGGATATCGTGTGCGGCATAGAAGTCGATATAGCCCGCGAGATGGTAAAAGATATAAAAAATTTAAAAATAAAGGTCCAGGCCTCGATACAGGAAAAGCAGGTCAGGGTTTCGGGCAAAAGCCGCGACGACCTTCAGGGAGTGATCCAGTTCCTTAAGTCGAAGGATTATAAAATACCTCTGCAGTTCACTAATTACCGCGAAAATTAAGAAAATAGAAAGGCATTTATTAATGGCTTATAAAGTAATGTTTATCTCTTTAGGTTGCGCAAAAAATCTCGTCGATTCCGAAAAAATGCTGGAAATCCTTTCCGGCTACGGTTTTGAATTCACCGAAGCGCCTTCGGAAGCCGACGCCGTGGTCGTTAATACCTGCACTTTCATAGACGAGGCCAAGT
>JAKPTH010000515.1 GCA_029571125.1 bacterium | reverse complement strand
TATTTATATGTGTATGTGGATTCCACCGGCACTTCCACCGTCCAGGTGCCGTCGTTGGCGGTTTTGTCGGGCCATACGCCGTCGTCCTTGAATTCGTGGCGGTTGCGTTCTCCGCCGGAGCCGAATTGATTGAATTCGCCTGCCACGGCCGCGTTTGTAACCGGCCCGTATTCGCCTTCGTAAACCGCTTTATTAAGATAAAAGCGCACGACCATCTGATTTATAAAAAAATCTTTGCCTATATTGTAATTGAAAGGCTCGAACAGAAGAGAAGAAGAAAGCAGCGGCTCGCCCGATTCCAGATTCTTTTTTGCGTCGTCGGTATAGAATCTGAACGTCCTGTTGCCGTAAATGGCCACTTCGCCGGTCGCCGGCGGGGTGGGATAAGTCGGGTCCACTTTGACTGAAGTAGCGGGCAGCAAAGGATCGACGGAAGATGAAATAGTCCATTCTTTAGTCACCCAGGTGTTATTTACTAATCTTGAATTAAGCCCTATTCTGTATTTCCATGTGCCTATCGGCGCCCTTACCGTACAGGTCCAGCGTTCGTGCTGGGTCGGAGAGCCGGGAGGCAGAACCTTATCCGCCAGTTTTTCCTGAATACAGCCGGTGGCGAAAAAAATCACGAATATAAAAACGAGCGTCGCCAGTTTCTTTCTGAATATTTTTATGCCGCTGATTTTTGTCTTTTTCATTTTATATATCTCCGTCCGGATAGTATCGTATTATTGCCTGTAAAATTTTGTTTTTGATTGGCTGACTGTTTATATTTCGTTTTAAAAGTCCGTCGATGCTTCGAAGCTTAACTTCTTTTCTGTTTCGATGTCTTTCCAGTTTTGATCCGAGTCTATGAAATCGCCGTACCTTACCCTCATTCGCGTTTTATCCGTGGGGTCGTATGCGACTTCCGCCGTTAAATTTCTTAAGTTATCGTTAGATTTGCCTTCGTGGTTTTGAGGATTTTTCCACCAGTACAATATCCTGCCTTTAAGTTTGTCGGTAAATACTTCGGTCAGTTCCGAAGTGAACCAGTTAAATTTTTCATTCTGCAGCGTATAAGCGTTATAAACGTTGTGCTGCGACGCGGTAGTTAATTTAAGCGTCAATGAAGGAGTGAGCGTGAAGTTTGTTTCAAAACCGGTTTCATCTATAAGTTTTTCGGTATTTTCTTTCGAAGGATCGGCCGTGTTCGCATCGTGCCAGCCTATATATTTTATTCTGCGTTCGCCGAAAACCTTGCCCCATATATTCTTTAAAAGCTGCGACGATAATTCGCCGTAGAAAGAGTTTTCTTTATAAGATTTGCTTTCTTTGTTTATGTAATCCATATCCTGTGAATTTGAAAAACGCGTCGTGGAAGCTATCCTTTCGTTAAGTTTAGCGTTGAGCTCTATTTCCGTATAGGTTTTTCCGACTTCATCTTTAAGAGCGTCCTTATGCAGTTCGGTATAAAATTTTGAAGTCATGTCTTTAGCCAGGTCGGCGTCCGCCTGGAAAGAAAATTTCTGACCTTCGTAGCCGTCGGTTTCATGAGGTTTTTTCTCGTTGTATTCCCATTTTTTATTTTGTATAATGCCTTCGAGCCTTAAAGCCTGCTCATCCGTGAATGGTATGTTATATTTAAGAGTAAGCCTTGAAAATCTTTCTCCAAATATGCTTTTTCTGCCATAGTTATCATGGACCTTCGATTCGGTTTGCTGAAATTCGGTGTCCATATAAAGCGTATCATATCTTGCGGTAGAGACTACAAAATCTTTGCCGTATCTGTAATGGTTAAATATCATGGTCAGGTTTTCCAGCTGATATTCCAGATCGAGCTTTACGCCGTCGTCTTTTAAAATTTCGGTGCCTGAACCGCCGTATATAACGCTTTCGCCGTTACGGGATTCCATATATTCGGTCATTACCTTCAAAGTGCCCACGTCGGTGAATTTAAAACTCAGGTCAAGCCCGTTGACCTGGGAAAAATTGCCGCGTTTAGTGTAATCGTTAGCTTTTTCAACGAAAGAAGCGCCGAATATCACTTCGGCGGTAGTAGTTTTCAATATGCGCTCGGGCATCATATATACCATACGGCCCGCATAAATATCCGAAGTGTTATTCCATTCTTTCAGCGCGGAAACATTGTATGTAACGTCTTTTATAGTGCCTCTTGTTTCTATTCCGGAAAAAGTATCGCTCGAATACTGATTGAAAATATTTTTTCCATAACTGTTAAGCAATATAACCGGATCGTTGAGCTTAGTTATGCTTTCGTTGTTGAACGCACGTACATTGGCGTACTGGCTGTCTATTTTTAAGTGCATTTTTTCCATTATAAGGTCGCGGTCGTTATAAAAGTCGCTCATATATTTTTCAAGATAAGGCCTGATAGTATTGTCGCTCTTATATATGTAAGATTTTGAAGGGCCTTTTGCAGAATTTATGAACGCTTTGATTTCAGTATAAGTTTCTACGTTATCAAAAGGCTTGCCGGTCAATTTTAAATTTACCTTATTTTTAAGCTTGCCTAGGCCGTTCGCGTCGCCTTCGTCGAAATCGTCGTCGGAGTTGTCGCCGTCGTCGATAGTCGTAAGCCTGTCCCATACGGCCACATCGGTTACCTGATAATAACCGGCCCATTTGATTTTTTCCACGTTCTTTTTAAACTTTTCGAGTTCGGTGACTCTCTGATCGAGCGTGTTGACTTTAGCTCCGAGAGTGTTTAATTCTTCGCGGAATTCAGTTGCAAGGCTTTTAATTATTTCCGCGTCCTTTGGCGATATTATGCCGCCGCTCGATTCTACGTCCTCTACTTTTGTCAATATTTTAGCCAGTGTCAGAGCTATTTCATAGCGCGTAACGACTTTTCTTCCTCTGAATGTGTCGTCGGCGAAACCGTCCATATAGCCGTTTTGAACGAGTTTATCTATGGCTTCATATGCCCAGTGGTCTTTTGAAACATCGGTAAATGGCGCTGCTATAGAGGATGACGTAAAAAATAAAAAAGCCAGCATAAAGGCGCAAACGGCGGTTAAGCCGGTTTGAGGCCGGGTTGAAATATTATTTTTAATTGTTTTTTCGATTAGTTTATATAACATCATAAATAATAAATGCTTAATTTTTAATAAAATATTATAGACCACGTTTTTTATATCGGCCGTGCGATTGAAATATTTATTTATTATTGTTGAATTTATAAATTTAATGTGATAGTATAAGTTTAAGTTAAAGTTATATTCAGCCATTTTTAATAAAATAATTTCTT
>JAKPTH010000514.1 GCA_029571125.1 bacterium | reverse complement strand
TTCTTTATTGCGGTAGCGCTTATTATAGCATATCGCTTTTTTTTTGTCAAAATAACTATTATTTTGCCGATAGAATATTTATGGCGGATAATATGTATGATTTAACCATAAATAAATTCTTCGCTTCGGCGGACCGCAAGGCTTTTTATTTGGCCAGGGCGGCGGCTTGTTTGGCGGCCGTTTTAATATGCGTATTCTTCGGAGCACCGCATTCTTCGGCGGCAAAGCTAGAAATCGACAGCTACGCGGCTGAAAGCTTTAAAAAGCTCAAATCCAGGGACATAGTGCTTACCATAGAAAAGGGAACGGTTTATATAATGGTAGGCCCTAACCGCTGGGATGCGGCTAAAAATAACGTGAAACTCATAACCGGCGACAAGCTGAAAGTGGTTCCGGGGACTATTGCAAACGTCAACTTTTACGACGAATTCGATATACACCTTCCGGAGTCGGAGCTTACGACTATAGAGCCGGCCGGAATAACGCAGCTTATAAACGAAGCGCTTTTCAGGACCACTTATAAAGACGGAACTTACGTTTCCGACGTGGTGCGCGAGCCCTCCAAACTGGCTCAATATAAATTCAGGGGCGCCATAAAAAACCGCGATTTGAAACTGGAATATTCTAAAAATAAAATAGCTAAAAAATCCAATGCCGAAGTTATCGAACGCGTTCATAAAGAACGTGAAGAAAATAATTACCTGCGCGGCAGAGTGATGCAGGCTAGAAATTTCGGCAACGGTTTCACGCTCGACTACCTCAACGCGGAAAGCAAAATTAATAACGATAACAGGATAAATTCTTTCGAGCGCGAAAAGCAGAGGATCGAAAGGGAGGTTTACGCTAAAATGGCACAGGCGGCGGCTCTTACAAAGATCATAATCAAGCGCAAAACCGACGGCGTAAGCTCGGCGGCGGAAGAAGCTCAGCTTGACGCGCTTAACGCATCGCTTCGCGACAAAACTCAAGAACTCGAATATATAAATATAAACCTTCGCGGCATAAACGAAGAGCAAAACAAATTAAATCTAACGCCCAAAGTTAAGGAGTGGTAATATCATGAAAAAAATCACCGCCGTTTTATTGATTGCATTGTTCGTGGCGTTCGGCGCCGTATCGCATGCCTCGGCGGCAAGCGCGCTCAAGCTGACGCAAAAACAGGCCGTGACGGCCGATCCTCTTCTGGATTATTCGTCTTTCGTAAAAATAAAGTTCGAAAAATATAACGATATCATCGATAAATTTTTCAGGACGGTAAAACGTAATTATCTCGAAAAATACGACAATTATAAAGAAATGATGGATATGATTCAAAAAGACGGCTCTTACTACGTGGATAGAGCTTAGAGCGGCGTAAGGCAAATTTCCCGCCGGCGCAGGATTCGAGAATTCCACCGCATTCGATACATATGAAAGCGTCGGCTGTAAAAGATCAGCATGAAAATAAATAATATAATAAAAAGTAAATATTTTTCCGCGGCCCGGTTTATAATCGCCGCCGCCGCCGGATTTATTATCTGCGCTTGCGCCGGCGAAGCTTTCGCTTATGAATTCGGAGACATGAAGCTTACCGGAACGCTCAACTATGACGGCGGAATCGGAAAATACGACGCGACGTCCCGCGATCCGCTCACATTGAGCCTTTACCGCTCGCTTTTTTCCAA
>JAKPTH010000505.1 GCA_029571125.1 bacterium | reverse complement strand
TTCAAAGTTTACAGAATTAACTGTAAGAGGCAGATATCTTGTATTTCCGTCTAAATCTATTAAAAAATCTTTTTCATTACTTGTTCCACAAAGAAGTGCGATTCTTTTATAGTTTTCTATATCGTGATGATATGCTCTTCTTAATTTTATTTTACTTTTAGATTCAATATATAAAAATGGATTTGATAAACCAGAACGATCTTTATATAAAGAGATTGTTAAGTCATTTTATAACTTTATTGAATCGGCTCCAGAAAATCAATGGTCAATTGCAGCATTTTTTCAAATAGCTAAAATAATTAATGGGTTTCAATTTGATAGAGACATTACTTTTGAAGAGATTTTGTCTCTTACTAAAAATTTTCAATTTAGCACAGAGTATTCAAAAACAATATTTAATCAAGTTTTATTTAAAACAGTCTGTGGAAATAGTACAAAAGATTATTCCATAATTGAACTACAAAGACTTTATAAAGAGTGTGTAAATGCAAAATATAAGCCATATATAAACTATTTAATTAGGGAATATTCAGAAGACCTTAAGAATGAAGAAAAAGATAAATTAATGAATGAAATACTTAATGAAGAAAGCTATAAACAAACGTTGTTTTATCCAGAAGCGTTAAAATATAAAATTGCAAAGTTTTTCTCTGAAAAAAAACCAGATGAAGCGTTAAAAATTTCTTTAGAAATGACTTCAGAATCATTTTATAAAGATAAACCTTGGAAAGATGCTTATTTTGTAAAAAATGGACTTTTTGAAAGTTCATTTTTAGCAATAATTGGAGCTTACGTTGACCTTAAAAATATAGATAAAGCAAAAGCATATTTAAAAATAGCCGAAAAAAAATTCTCATATAATTTTGATTTAAAATATTATATCGAAGAAGTATCTTTGTTAGAAGCAAAAAAACGTTAAGTGTTTTTTGGCCACCATCTGATTTTACCATTTACACCTCTATATTCAGAGCCTGAGTTTGCCGCACATGCTTATATCGATATTGCATGTCTATATGGTCAATTAGGCAAAAATGAAGATGCAATTCAAGTTTTGAATGACATTTTCATAAAGTACCCAAACAACTTCTTCTTAGGAAATAGCGTTCTCTGCGGCTTATTCAGAGATGATTAGATATTATAATCGATTAAACAAACAACAAAGATAAAGTTGTCTTTTTCATGAAAAAAAATAAATAAAAATATTCCAAATATTGATAAATTTATTGATTATTTATAATGGGAAAACAAATAGGAGCACTACGATAATGCCGATTCCTGAATTATGAATCTGGATATTGGAATATATCAGAAAAACGGCGTTATCCATATCGCTTCTACTGGTTTTTAAAGAAAGGGATGAGCTCGCCTTCCTTTATAAAACCGACTCATCTGACCTCGAGCACGAAATTATCTATATCGCCGGTCTTTTGAGGGTACTGTTTAATGTGCAGCTTTCTGCCCGCGGTTATGGTAGAACCGCCCTTGTCGTAGGCGAGCAGGTATTTGGTAAGGCCTTCCAGTATCATGGCGTGCGCGAACGGTTCGCTGCGCCAGTGGGCGAGGTCCCAGAACGAAGCCGAGAAAAAAAGGCCCGAGTCCCAGCGCACGCCGTAGAGGTCGTCGTCTTTTTCGCCCGCGCAGAAAGTTTCGGCGTTTTTAACCTTATATTTTTTGGCGGTACGCAAAAGGTAAGCGACGGCCGATTCCACGGCGAAATTATAATCGTTCAAAACGCCTTCTTCATAAGCGACGTCGGAGCCGATATTCAGAAGCGAAATCAGGCCCAGAGCCGTGGAAAGATAATCGGTTTTATCCTCGCCGCCCGGGAAAGCTCCGAGCTTCGAATTTTCGGTTTTCGAATACATCTTCTGCTCGTCAATAAGGTCGCGGACGAGTTTTTTCATGGCAGGCCGCAGCGCTTCGTTTCCGCCGTCGCGGTATGCGCGCGTGACCGTGTAAGGGAAAATCATGTTCTGCGGATAATAAAGTCCGGCAGCCGGCCATACTTTTTGAAAGACGGCTTTGGTAAGCAAATTAACCGTTTCCGTGTAGCCGGGCGCCGTTTTATCGCCGGCGAGGCCGAGCATCAAAAGCACGTTAGAGTTTACCACTATGTCAACGTTATTTTTGCCAAGAGGTATTATGCCGCGTTCCGGCTCGGAGAAAGTGGGCTCCTTCTCGTCGCGCAGCCAGGTTAAAAACGCGCCGGTGTCAACTCCTTTCCAGCTGTCGCGGCCGTCTTCGAATTTAGGGTCGCGCCCCAGGTCGCGGTATTTGAGTATGACGTCGGAAACGCCGCTATCCACGGTGAAGTTAGCGGGCGCGGAAAAGAAAGCGTCGTCCGGATAGGCGCCCATGAGCTGGCGGCGTATATGCTGAAGCGAAAGGGCCGTAGAGCTGTCGTCGGAATCGTTGGGGATATTGAAAAGCGCCGAGGAGCCGGAAGGATTTTCCTTCGGGTCCAGGCAGCGTATAACCCATTCGGCGGAAGGCACGTTAAGCCCTCTGGCGAAGACCTTCCAGAAAAAAGCCAGCTTCGGGTTTATGTAAGCTTTAGCGAGCGGAGTCACCGCTTTATCTATCGGAATGTTGTACGGCGCGGTGTAAATCACTTTAGCCGAAGGCTTGAGCCAGAAGTTATAAGCGTCGCCCCTTTTATATTTTTCGTTTATATTCCATGCGTGTTTGAGCATTCTTGCAATATGGCGCCCGGGAGCGGCGATATCTTCGCGGAAAAGGAAAAGCGGATAAACGACGAAAGCAGGCACGAATAAATTGGAGTCGGGAATCGCTATCATGGATTTGCCCTTGAACCCGAGTTTTTTGGGGAGGAAATGCACCGTGCTCCACCATTCGCCCTCGACGTTGCGGACTTTTACTGGCGGAAGCGCCGGCAGATTGAGCGCTTTGTTGAAAAGCGGAACGTTGAGTTCCACTTTTCCGTCGCAGCCCTCGCCTGCGTCGCTTGCGTCGAAGACCGAGCTTTTCGTCCCCGGCCTGTTTCTGACCTGCGTATCGTCGAAATATACGAGAAGGCCCAGGATGGCCCTTTTTAAATTAGCGTTGCCCATGCGTTTTTCACATACGCTTTTAACGGAGTCGCCGCCTTCGGCGGCGAGCGCCTCAAACGGGCAGGCCGTTATAAAAGCCGCTCCCGTAAATAAAATTATAGCCAGAAATACGGCGGCGGAAAACGAAAGATGGTTTTTCGGCATAATTTTCTCCTTTACTTTAAGTATTTATCGATAATTTCTAAAAGTTCCGAATTGCCTTCGCTTTTTATTATATCCAGGGGCGTTTCGCCCATAAGCGCTAACTTAATACTTGACGTTTAACCTAATTTTTGTTATAATAATATATATAAAAACAAAAATTAAATTGGGTGGTGCACTTTTTATGTATAATGATGAAAATTGGGTTACATTAAAGCAATTTTTTCCTA
>JAKPTH010000503.1 GCA_029571125.1 bacterium | reverse complement strand
ATTAGATTAATTTTTTTGAAAATCCGGAACAGTCTTAGCTAAATCAGAGCCAGATTTTACCAGCCGAAAATTTTTCTGACGCCTTTAAAGCCGCTGCCGACAACGGTAGAAATGGCATTGCCAGCCGCCGACACAGCTTTGCCTGCCGCGTTTACGGCCGTGCCCGCGCCTTTAGCCGCGCCGCCTACGATTTTGTCGATAGTGCCGCCTTTTTTCGATATTTTATCGCCCCAGTTTTTTATGGAGTCGCCGCCGTCCTGAAGGGCGGAACCGGGAATGCCGAGCAGAAGCTTCTGCGGAAGGGCGGTAAGCGCTTCTGCGGCGCCGAATATAGTGCGCGGAAGATTGACTTTTTTGAAGTCGAAATCTTTTATGCTTTTGAGTTTGGTGAGGTCCTGGCCAAGGCCGAGCACGAGCTGGTTAGCGCCGTTGGCGATCTGATCGTTTACCGCGCTGTCGAAAGTATTCGGCAGATTCAGGAAGTCTTTTATTCCTTTTTTGGCCGTGTCTTTGCCTTTGGGAGTGATTAACAGGCGGTCGTAATCTAAAAGTACGCCGAGAGCCGCGTTGGTGGGTTTCAACGGTTTCGCCCAGCGTTTTTCGAACTCTTCGACGGGCATTTCTTTATTTGAATTGACGCCCCAGAAAGAATCGCGCATTATAAAGCTTTTGATCGAGCCGTCCGCGTTTTTGTTGTAGCCGATAAGCGTTATCCAGTGGCCCGAGCCGTCGGCGTCCACCATGCAGACCGCGGGGTTACCAGAATCGAGCTGCTTTTTGATATCGTTAAGAGAAGATTTGTTTTTGTATCCGGCGGCGATTCCGTTTTTTCTCCAATAATCGACTATGCGGTCCGGCGAAGTGAAACTTCCGGTAGGATTCATATTTTTAAGAGTTACCGGATAGGTTTCGTCGAGGCCGTAAAAATTAAAAACTGTGCTCGTCGCATACTGGCCGCAGCTGTTGTTGCCGGAGCCGTCGTAGCCGTTTGGCCCGTTAGAATTAAGCATGGTAGGAGCGCTTTCTACTTCGGCGGCAGACGAAGAATCGGTTGCCGGAATATCTTCGGTTTTAATCTCGCCGGATTCGATTGTTTTGTTAAGATTTCCGATAGACGATTGCGCAAACGACGGAAAGTAGAATGAACAAACCAGTAAAAACGCCGCCAAGGCGGTTAAAAGGATTCGATTTTTCTTCATAGGAGCATCCTCCCTTAATTTTATATAAATTTAAAATGCGAAGCTATAGTATAATTATACTAAATATTTCAACAAAAGGTTCCAAAAAAAATAAAAATATATATTATATTTTGAGGGGATAAAACGCAAAGCGGGTTAAAATAACCATGGCCTCAGCGGCGCCGCTTATTCATCTGCGCCGGCTTTTTTCAGGACGGCGACGACATCGTTATAGCCTTTTTCAGTAGCGCATTTTAGCGCCGAAAGGCCGTTTTTGGTTTTAGCTTTAAGGTCCGCGCCGGCTTTTATGAGAAGGATTGCGGCCCTCGCGTGCCCCTTTGCCGCGGCGATTATCAGCGGAGTGATTCCTTTGCCGTTAGCCATGTTAACGTCGGCGCCGGCGTCTATGAGCGCTTTCATAATATCGAGCCGCCCGCCGCCAGCCGCTATTAAAAGGGCCGTGGCGCCGCCGGCATCGGCTGCATTTACGTCTATGTTTCGTGAAATCAATCCGCGTATTTCATCTAAATCGCCTTCCGCGGCAAAACCGCGAAACGCTTCTTCCAGGCCGGCTCCGCTTTGATTCGCCCCGGCCGGTTTCGCCTCCGCTTCCGCCGGCGGAATCTCCACTGCGGCTTCGTCTGCGCCCGCCGCTTTCAGGAGGTTGAGTATCTTAACATTTTTTTTATCGGCGGCGATAGTGTAAGCGGAGCGCCCTTCGTTATCGCGAAGGTTGACGTCGGCGCCGGCGCCTATCAAAAGACGCGCCGTGGCTATCGGACTCGAGCCGACGGCATACATAAGCGCCGTCCGGCCTGAAGAATCCTGAAAATTTACGTTGACTTTGCTTTCTATAAGGAAGGCTATTATATTGTCAAGCCCTCTGCAAGCGGCGGCCGCAAGAAGCGAACGTCCCGACTGATCGATCGAATCGGGGCTGCCGCCTTCGGCTATCAATCGTTTCAGGGCTTCGAGGTCTTCGCGGGCGACCGCTTCGAAAAGATCGCTCCCGTTTTTTTCGGTTTTAGCGGGTTCCGTCTGCTTAGAAGGCTGCTTTAAATCCTTTTTTTTCTTATCGGAAGAAGGAAGTCCGGACTTTTTAAAAAGTTTAACGCTCGCGAGCTTTAAAATTAGAAGCAACGCCAGCGCGCCGAGGGCGTAATACAGATAAGCTGCGCGGGGATCGCCTGCGGCCGGAAGGCTTTTGAGAAAATTAGCCAATTCTTCCTTGCCTCGGTTTTCCGCTATCGAAAGAGCGCTGTAGCCCTGAAAATCCTGCGCCCCCGCATCGGCGCCTTTTTCTACAAGGTATTTCGCCGCCGCGGGATCGTCGCGCGGCGAAAGCGCCGCGTACATTAACGCGGTCGCGCCTCCGTCGTCGCGGACGTTTACGTCGGCGGCGCGGTCGGCGATAAGCTTAACCGTTGCCGGATCGGCCGATGCGGCAGCGTTCATGAGCGCCGTAATGCCGCTATTATCGGCGGCGTTTACGTCCGCGCCTTTATCGATGAGAAGCTTCGCCAGTTGAAAATTTCCGAGGTATGCCGCTTTCATAAGCGCGGTAACGCCGTCAGAGTCTTTTAAATTAACGTCCGCTCCTTTTTCTAAAAGCGCTTTAATCTCGGCGAAGCTCTGGTTATCGGGATCGATTATTTTTTTCGCCGCGGAAGCGTCTTTTTTCGGAGCCTGCTCCTGCGCGACGGAGCAGGTGAAAAAATAGGCCATTGAAGCGATCGAAAGCAATAGTATAATCGTTGCCCGTTTCATCGATAATCCTTTTTATTGTTATTTTTTAGATTTCAAAAAGCCTTCCAGCTTGAACAGCAGAGCATTTCCGAGCTGTTCATAAGAAACGGCGAATTCGGCGTGATCGCCGGCGGCGTGTATGACTTCAGCGCTTATCACGAGAGAATCTTCAGTGAAATAATAAACGGCCGCAGGATTTTTGAAACTTTTCAGCAATTCTTTGCGGTCGAACCCGGCGATTATGTCTTTGAGAGCGCCGGCCGCTTCAAGATCGAGGTCTTCGCCGCGCGGAATATACCTGCCTTTAAGAAATTTTTCGACGAGTTCTTCGTCCACCTTTACCGCATCGCTTAATCCGATAAGCTTAACGGCGTTAAGGTCTATGTTAGCCGCGCTTATGAGGTCTACCGGATGAGCGGCATTTTTTACGTTCGCAAAAACCGAGTATTTAACGCTCAACATATTGGAACCGTTATATTCTACGGTATAATTGCCTTCCATTTCGAGATCTTTCAGTTCTTCTGCAAAAGGGCTTTTTATCGAAAGCGCATGCCGCTTTAACAGTTCGTTTATTTTAGACATTTTGACGGCGTCGCTCATGCCGGACAGCTGTGGATAGCTTATTTTTACCTGCTTATCATTATAAACGGCCGTTTTAAATTCAATTCCGGCCGCGGTTGCGGTTGCGGCAAACATATTCGCCATCATTAATATGAGCGTGGATATAAACAATAATTTAAAAATATTTTTTTTCATTACTTCATTTTCTCCTTGCCAAACTTGCGCCTTTAAATTCCGGCTCTTTATTTGCCTGCCTTGCCTGAGGCCTTTCGTTTCTTCGGCGCATCGTCTTTTTTATTCGCCAGAACGAAAACCCTTCCGTGCTCGGGAAAAATAACTTTTTCGATTACCCAGCCTTCCGAGATCAACTTGTTGATATAATCCGTCGGTTTTATTCTCTGCTCGCCGTCGGAAATGCTAAATTCAAAAGCGCGCTGCATATTAAAACTCTCCTTTAGTTTTTTGAGGGCGCGCCGTAAATTTTAATACAGTCCGTTTTCGGCGCCGCCTTGATTTATTAAGACTATTATATTAAGCCGCGAGAAAAATGTCAATGTTTTTATGGCCTGCCTAAAAAAATGACGCGTAGCGATCGCCAGCGGCAAATATTATTGACATTTATATATTTTATGTTAAAATAGTCCGAAGGTTCGGCAAATTAAAAACGGCCGCTGCGGCTAAAGCGGCGGCCGCAGAAAAAACGGAGGCAATATTATGAACGGTTTCTCAGATTCTAATTTCTGGAAGGCTATAGCCGTCATGTTCGTATTTTCGATATTCTTTCTCGCCTATTCGATACTCTCCGCCGGCTCCGGCCGGGAAATAATGCTCCCGCAAAAAGCCTGCGCCAACGACGTTTTAACTCCGGGCGGCGGCTACTACGCCCAGGCGGTCGGCACGAACACCCAGGATGCCGCCATATTCATATGGAAATACGACGCTAACGGAGTGCCGGTAGGAGTTTCAGTAGCTTACAGGCAAAAAGACTGGATATCGAGCACATACGAAATAAAGCCTGAAGATAAAAAAT